>DUEF01000141.1 GCA_011176555.1 Caldilineae bacterium | reverse complement strand
GAGCGTCTTAACCATTGACAACACACCCCTCGCAATCAAGCCCGGAGGATTTTCCATGAAACGTTTGATATTCGTCACATTGCTGATTTCCACCCTGCTCCTCGCCGCCTGTGGCGCTGTGTCTTCACGCCAGTACAATATGGCAAGAATGGAAACGCCGGCAGCGCCGTCAATGGAAACCGTCGTGGTTGAAAAAATGGTTGAATCGTATGGAGCCAATGCCAGCGTCGATACAGAGCAGCTCCTGCAAGAGCGCAAAGTCATCTACAACGCTGATATGACCCTGGTCGTGGCGGACACCGAAGCCGCAGCCAAAGAGGTGGAGGAACTGATCACCTCGATGGGCGGCTACGTGGCCAACATGAACGCTTACCGCGGCGGGCAGGATTTGATGTTCTACGACATCACGCTACGCGTGCCCGCCGAGCAATTCGACGTCGTACGAACGGCCTTGCGCGACATGGCCATCCGCGTCGACAGTGAAAACATCAACACCGACGACATCACCGATCAGTACTACGATCTCGATGCCAGATTGCGCACGTTGCAGGCCACCAAAACCGAATTGCTGGCGCTGTTGAAAGAAACGCGGGAACGCGGCGGCGAGGTGGAGGACATCATGTCCATCTACCGCGAGCTAACCAATATCCAGGGCCAGATCGAATCGCTCCAGGGCCAGCTTAAGCGTTTCGACAAATTGGTAGCGTTTTCGACTATCAGTATCACCCTCCGATCGGATGAGATGAACAAGCCCATCAGCACTTCCTGGCGCCCGCTCGAAATCCTGTACAGCAGCTTCCGCACGCTGGTCAGCGCTTTGCAGGGATTGGCCAGCATCCTCATCTACCTGATTGTGGTCGTCCTGCCCATCTTACTCATCCTGGCCCTGCCCGTGGCGCTGCTCTTCGTCGTGGTGCGCTGGTTCGTTCGCCGCCGCAAAGCAAGGGGTGGAACGCAGGATTAGTTTTGGAGGATATTGGGTATTACGGTGTTCCTTCAATAGCAAATACCCAATATCCAATGCCACTATGCTACAATGTGTGGGGAGCACAATTTGGGCTCCAAATCCTTCTCTCAGGTTTAACCATGTTCGGAAACTTTCAACTAACCAGCCTGGCGGTCATTCCCGTCCTCGGCTTCCTTATTTTTATCCATGAATTAGGCCATTTTCTCGCGGCCAAGTGGATGGGCGTGCGCGTCCACGAATTCGGCTTTGGCTATCCGCCTCGCATGTTCAAACTATTTGAACACGACGGCGTCGAATACACGATCAACTGGTTGCCTTTTGGCGGTTTTGTGCGCATGGCCGGTGAAAGTGATGACTTCGATGCGGAGGGGAGTTTGCCCTCGGTCGCTCCCTGGCGGCGCATCATCGTCATGGCTGCCGGCCCCTTCATGAACCTCCTCACCGCCGTGGTTATCTTCGCCATTTTGATGATGGCTGGCATCCCCCAATTCGTCGGCGATCAGGCAGCCCTGCCCGTACAGATCGTTGGCGTCGATCCTGAAAGCCCTGCCGCCCAGGCCGGATTACAGGCCAATGACGTCATCCTCTCCATCGCCGGACAGGAGGTCATCGGCCTCAACGAGGTGAGCGCGGCGCTGCAGGCCAACGCCGGGCAGATGGTGGATGTAGTGGTTCGCCGAGGCGATGAAGATGTCACCGTCTCTTTGCGCCCGCGCCTGCCTGAAGAGATTCCCGCCGGACGCGGCGCTGCCGGCATTCAGATCACCGCCTATGTTTCAGATGCGGACATCGAACTCGTCAAATACGGGCCTATCGAGGCTCTGATCGGGGGGGTGAAGCAAACCTGGTCCATGATTGTGCTGATGATCGGGGGGCTGGTCACCCTGTTGCGCGGTCTTCTCCTACCCGATGTGCCTTCGCCCGAAGGCGGTGTGGGTGGGTTGGTGGCTATTGGTCGCATCACCGCCGAGATCGCCCAACAGGGCTGGCGCGACCTGTTCAACCTGACCGCGTTTCTCAGCATCAACCTGGCTATCCTCAACATGCTACCCATCCCCGCCCTGGATGGCGGACGCATCATGTTTGCGTTGATCGAGATGATCTCAAAGCGGCGCATCCCCCCTGAAAAAGAGGCCCTGGTTCATTTCGCGGGATTCGCTGTGCTGATCGCGCTCATGGCCATCGTCACCTTTGTGGACATCAGCAACTGGGTCGCTGGCAAACCGGCGTTGCCAGGCGGATAAGTTGGGCGCCTATTCCAGAGCATAATGGTAAACGCTCACGCGGGCGAAGTGCGCTTCGGCGTCCAGCGTCCCGTGGGCGGCAAGCCATGAGCGGATGAACCCCTGTTCATCATAAAAATCGGCCTCGCTTTCAACGAGCCAAACGCCGCGGTATCCCTCCGTTTCTGCATCCAACCGGGCGGGTAGATGCTCGGCGTCCGCGGCGCGGTTGGCGTATGGCGCATCGATCCAGGGATAGGGGCCGGGATCGTAATATTGGTAGGTGTGACGAATGTAGGGGATGAGAAAGAGGGTGACATCGTCGGGTTGACGCTGCGCATTGACATAGGCTGCCGCCGAACGAAAATCGGATTTGATTGGCTCGGCCGCCTGTCTCCAGCCCGACCAGAGTTGAATCCCCACCAGCGTCGCCACCAAGATCACCGCCAACCAGCGCTGCCGTTTCGCTACTGCGTAAACGCCCACCGCGGCCAGCAACAGCATGGCGGGCAGCGTCCAGATCAGGTAACGGTCTGTGAAAACCGGTGAAAAAAGGGAGATGAGGAAGAGGCCGGCGGGGGGGATCAGCCACCACGTCAGGGTCAGAAGACGGGCTTTGATCCACTGCCTGGTGTAAAAGAGGGCGGCCAGGAGCAGAAAGATGATCGGGGCGAAGATCCAAGCGCTCGGTCGGGTTGCAATCCCCTCCACCTGGGCGACGAACAGCGTCAGCAACATGCGCCGGAATGAAACAAAGGCGTGGCCGGTATGGAAATCGGCGTTGGTCAGCAACGCCCATTGCCACCACACCAGGGGTAAATAGGGCAGTATCAAAAAGGCCAACGCCAGCAGGTAGCTAGCCCAACGCCGTCGCCAGCGCGGCGTCAGCAATAGCCAGATAATCTGCACTGGTACAAGCAGCACGCTCAACACGTGAATGTAGAGGCCGATTGTCGTCAGCGCCAACCAAATGGCCCAACGCCACCATTTTCCCCGATCCATCGCCTGGGCGAAACTCCACAGGACAAGCATCGTTAGCGCCACCAGCACAGCGTACATTCTCGCTTCCTGGCTGTACCAGAGATGATATGGATTGACAGCCAGCAGCAGGGCGGCAACCAGTCCGACGGTGGGATTGAAAAGGCGGCGGCCCCAGGCGAAGATCAAGGGTAACGCCAGCACACCCGCCAACACGCTCGTCCACCGCAGCGCGTATTCGCTCTGCCCCATCCACGCCAACCAGGGACGCAGCAACAGATAGTAAAGCGGGCCGTTTTCACCGGGGCGGGTGAACGCGGCGAGCACCAGGGAGAAGTCACGCGTGGCGAAACGCAGGCTATCGACCTCATCTCGCCAGAGCGATTGCGCCTCCAGGCCATACAAGCGCCATGCCCAGGCCGCCAACAAAAGCAGGATGAGGAGTAAACGCGTGCGGGTCGTCAAGCGCGCCAAATTCAAGCTCCGGGTGGTGGCGGCTGCTGCTCCTGCTCCAGTAGCGCTTTGGCTCGCCGGTGTAACAGAATGAATCCCAAAACGAGGACGATAAAAACGATGAAACCGCACCCCAGGAAGAAGTAAGCGCTGTACAACACCAAGGTGTCGATCAGCAAAACCAAGGTGTCGGAATTTTCCGGAGGGACGGCAGGTGGGACGGCGGTGGTGGTCAGAATGATGGTCGAAGTCAGGGGAATGGTGGTGGTGATGGGCTGAGAAGCTAGCGGAGGCGTGGCGGTGGCCGGAACCGCGGGCAAAGTTGGCGAGAGGGTTGGTGTAGGCGTATCCGGAGTGATGGCGGGCAAAGGCGTGGCCGTGGGCGTCGGCGTGTCCACAAAGATTGGCGTGTCGGTGGGAATAGGCGTGGCTGTATCAACCGGAACGGGCGTAAATGTCGGCGTAGCCGACGCTTCGGGGATGGGGGTATCCGTAGGGATGGGGGTATCCGTAGGAATGGGCGTGTCGGTGGAAACCGGCGTGAATGTTGGCGTATGCGTATCGGTGGGTAGCGGTGAATCCCCTTGCAGGGCCCGCGCGTCGAAGGGCTGCAACGACAGCGCCAGGGTCAGTAGCACCGTCAGGATGAACAGCCCCACAAGGAGAAGGCGGGATTGTGCGATGGATGTCTGCGAAGGGTGATTGGACATAGCTAACGACGACGAGCGGTCACAAAAGTGGCGGCAGGGATAAAAAGAAGGAGGAGCAGGAGCAAGATCCACCCCACGGGGATGCCCAGGCTCTCAACCCTAGCAGGTTGCGGCGCTGGTTCGCCGCTTTTATTTGTGACAAGTGGTTCGTGGATCGTATTTTTGGGCGGTGGTGAATCAAAAGGCGTCGCGCTGGCGGAGGTTGCCGAAAGGGCCACCAGGATGCCCATGAAAACAATAGCGACAAGCGCCCATTTTCGTTGTTGAACAAGATAGCGGAACATAATCGAGATTATACACCGATGCCCAGCGAATGAGGAACGCACACATCCCCGTCGTCGCCTACATCCCGACCGCATCGCATATTTCCACCGCTACCTGGGCAACACCAGCAGGGGATCGATCAGATAGCCATAATCTCGGATTTCAAAATGCAAGTGGGGGCCCGTCGAATTGCCTGTGGAGCCGACAGCGCCGATCACCTCGCCCTTGGTCACAATATCCCCCTCCTCCACGTAATACTCACTCAGATGAGCATAAACCGTCACATAATCGATACCATGGTCGATAACAATGCGATAGCCGTAGCCGTTGTCACTCCAACCAGCCTTGATTACGGCGCCCGTGTCGGCCGCCCGCACCTGCGTGCCGCCGCGAGTCGCCAAATCGATGGCCATATGTTTGCCATGCCGAAAGCCCTGGCTCACCCAGGTCAATTGGCGCTCGATAGGCCAGATAAACTCGCCGTCACCATAACGCCAGCCCTCTTTCTGTGGCCGGGGTAGATTTTCCTCGGCGGGATCTCGATAACGGCTGCGCGCATCGGGGATCAACAAATATCGACCCACCTGTAAATCAGCTTCGGAAGTGAGCTTGTTTTGGGGTACGGACAACAAGCTGGCTTTGTCGACACCATACCAGGCCGCGATCTTGTCCAGCGTTTCTCCCCGCTTCACCCGATGACAAAGATCGCTCAAAGCTGGAATGATGATTTCGTCACCTGCCTGCAGTTGCTTGACCGGTACGCCATCGCTATTGTGAACACAGGACATGGTGCGTAGATCCCGTCCGAATTCGATGGCGAGATCGCTCAGCGCGTCCCCTTCCTGCACGATATAGGCGAAAGCCGCGGTTTTGGGATCATCAGTTTGGCTGACATCATGAGCCGCCGAAAACAAACGGCTGCCAATAAAAGGAAGAAAGACGGTTGTTCCTTCTGGGCCAGGATCGTCGCGCTGCGGCTGAACCACCACGGGCATCGGCGTTCCGAGGTGGGGGAGTGTAACCGGCGTCGGCGGGGGAGGCGCTTGAAACGGATTACGCGGCGGCACCGGCCCATGCGCCCACGCCGTTGCGGGAAAGGCCAGTAGTAATATAGCGGTACAAAAAACGAAGAAATGCTGTCGGATCGGAGCAAGCATGAGGCACCAACGATGGGTTGGACAGATCGAGCAGTCACCACTATCATATCAAAGAGATACAAGAATGACAATACTTCTTTCTGATTATCTAGCGACGAATTGCTCACGATGCGGCGGCTTGCGCGTTCCGTCGTATTAACGCCAAGGAACAGATCACGCAAGCGATCAACGATCGCACGCATCACGGATGAACGCACGCAACAAAAACACATGGGCTCCGCAGACCTCCACATTCACTCCGTTCACAGCGACGGAACCGCCACCATTAACGCCATTTTGCATCATGCATCGGCGCACACCAATCTGGATATCATCGCCATCACCGACCACAACACCCTCAATGGTGCGCTCAAAGCCCTCGAGTTGGCGAAAAACTTCCGGGTGGACGTCGTCGCTGGCATGGAGATCGGTACGCTGGAGGGGCATCTCCTGGCGCTCTTCCTGGAGACGCCAATCGCCCCGGGCCTACCCTTCGTGGAGACGGCAAAGAAGGTGCGATTGTTTGGTGGCCTTCCTTTTGTAGCACACCCGGCCAGCGCGTTTGCCCAGAGCCTGCCGATCAAGCGTTTGCGCGAAATCGTGCAACACTATCCGGGGCTACTCGCAGGCATTGAAGCGGAGAATGGCTCCACCCTGAATCAGCGCGAAAATGAAATTGCGCAAATGCTGCGCTGGGAGTTGGGGCTGCCCGGCATCGGCGCCTCGGACGCTCACATCCTGGGAGAAATCGGCTCGGCGCGCACGCTCTTTCCGGGGGCGACAACCACGGCATTACGCGAAGCGTTGGAGATGGGAGCCGTTGTCCCGGCGCCGGCCAGACGCCGGGTGCGGTTCTTCCGCAAACACGCTTCCCGCTTCGCCATACGATACGGTTTAGGGCTTGTCGAAAGCATCGAATTCGATGACGTCGGAGAGGGAAGTCGTAAGTGGGTGCGCAAAGGTTGACGCGTATCCTGGCGCGTTAATCCTTTTGTAAACATGGATAAAGGAACACGGATTCTCCTTTTCGGTTTTTCTGTACTCTTCCTGAACTTGCTGAAGGGTTTCTCCTATCCGTGTCACCAAAACCTTTTGATTGTGACTTTGCCATCATATCAGCTATAATTCTCCGATTGTCGCCGACCTATATTTACCGAAAAACTGTCCATGCACGAACTCTCCATTACTCAGAGCATCATCGACGTCGCCATCGAAGCGGCGAACGCCAACAATGCTTCTCGCATCACCGATATTCACCTCGTAATCGGCGATCTCACCAGTATCGTCGATGATTCCGTGCAATTTTATTTCGACTTTTTGAGCAAGGACACCCTCGCGGCCGGCGCGACCCTGCATTTCCAGCGAGAATCCGCCACCGCCACCTGTGTCGACTGTTCCCACCAATGGCCTGTCACCCCGCCTCTTCTGCCCGAGTGCCCGAACTGTAACAGCGCTCGAGTTCAGATCACGGGCGGACGAGAATTCTTTATCGAAAGCATCGAAATCGACTAACCCCTCCCACGCTCCCTCTCACCCTCCCCCCATGTCCACCATCCCCGTTATCAAAGATATCCTCAGCGCTAACGACCAGGTCGCCCTGGAAAAT
>DUEF01000140.1 GCA_011176555.1 Caldilineae bacterium | reverse complement strand
TAAACACCATCGTGACGACATCCAATTCACCGAATTACGAAATGTATCTACAAGGCTGGGGCGAGGAGAAAGCCCTGGCATTGCTCCGCAAGATGCTCCTGATCCGGGCCTTCGAGGAGAAGGCGGAGGAACTGTACGCCCTGGGGAAGCTGCACGGAACCATGCACCTCTCCATCGGCCAGGAAGCATCGGCTGTGGGCGCTTCCCTGGCCCTGAAACCCAGCGACTATCTGCTCAACCATCATCGCGGCCACGGCCATTGTCTGGCCTGGGGCAGCGACGTGGATCGGATGATGGCGGAGTTCCTGGGCAAGGAGGCGGGCTATTGCCGCGGTCGCGGCGGCTCGATGCACATCGCCAATGTCGAGGCGAACAACTTCGGCGCCAATGGCATCGTCGGCGGCGGCATTCCCATCGCCGCGGGGGTGGGGCTCAGCATCAAACTACGGAAGACAGACCAGGTGGTCATCGTCATGTTCGGCGATGGCGCGGCCAACGAGGGCGCATTTCACGAATCCCTGAACATGGCCAGCATCTGGGATCTGCCCGTCATCTACTATTGCGAGAACAACCAGTACGCCATGTCGATGGCCGCCAAGCGAGCCTTCAACATCGAGCGCATCAGCCAGCGGGCCTGCGCTTACGGCATTCCCGGCGTCACTGTCGATGGCAACGACCTGTTCAGCGTGTACGAGACAGTGCAAAAGGCGGTGGACAGAGCCAGGGCGGGGGAAGGACCGACGCTGGTCGAGGCCCTGACGTACCGCTGGCGCGGGCATTCCAAAAGCGACCGCCAGGCTTACCGCACCCGCGAGGAAGTCAAGGAATGGCAGAAGAAAGACCCTATCAAGCGTTTCGCCAAACAGTTGGGATTGAGCGAGGATGCGCTGGAGCAATTGCGAGAGGAAGCGAAAGCGAGGATCGATCAGGCCGTGGCCTTCGCCGAAGCCAGCCCCGATCCCGATGTCAGCACGATTCTGGAGGGCGTTTATGCGTGAGCTAAGCTACGCCGAGGCGTTGCGCGAGGCGCTGCGCCAGGCCATGACCGCAGATCCCAATGTGTTTATGATCGGTGAGGACATCGGCGTGTACGGCGGCGCGTTTGGCGTCAGCGCCGGTCTCATCGACGAATTCGGCTCGGAGCGCATCATCGACACCCCCATCTCCGAAGCGGCCATCACCGGCGCTTGCATCGGCGCGGCCCTCACCGGCATGAGGCCCGTGGGCGAAATTCAGTTCATGGATTTCATCACCCTGAGCATGGAGCAACTGGTCTTGCAGGCCGCAAAAATCCGTTTCATGTTCGGTGGCAAGGCCAAAGTCCCCTTCGTGCTGCGCACACCGGCCGGATCGGGAACCGGCGCGGCCGCGCAACACTCGCAAAGCCTGGAAAATTGGTTTGTGCATGTTCCCGGCCTGAAGGTGGTGATGCCCAGCACGCCCTACGACGCCAAGGGCCTGCTGCGAGCGGCCATCTACGACGACAACCCCGTCATCTTCGTCGAGCACAAATTGCTCTACAAGACCAAAGGCCCTGTGCCCGAAGCGCCCTACGAGATCCCGTTGGGCCAGAGCAAAGTCGTGCGCGAGGGCACAGACCTGACCCTCATCGCCACTTCGATCATGGTGGTGCGGGCGCTGCAGGCCGCGGAAAAACTGGCTGAGGAGGGCGTCGAAGTGGAGATCATCGACCCCCGCACCCTCAGCCCCCTGGACATGGCCCCCATCGAGGCCTCGATCAAAAAGACTGGTCGGGCGCTGGTGGTGCACGAGGCGGTCAAGACCGGCGGTTTCGGCGGCGAGGTGGCGGCGAGGATCGTGGAAAGCGAAGCTTTCGACTATCTGGAAGCGCCGGTGCGACGCCTGGCCGGGCTGGATATGCCCATCCCCTACAACCGCACACTGGAATATCACACCGTGCCCCAGGTCGAAGACATCGTGGCCGAGGCCCGCAAGCTGGTGGGGGGTGCGTACTGATGGCGAAAGAAGTGATTATGCCCAAATTCGGCTTTACGCAGGAGACCGCCGAGATCCTGCAATGGCTGGTGCAGCCCGGTGAGTTCGTGGAACAGGGCGACCCCATCGCCGAAGTCACCACCGACAAAGTGGATATGGAGGTGGAAGCGCCCGCCAGCGGCATCCTCGACGGCGTGCGCTATCAAGAAGGGGAGACCGTGCCGGTTACGACCGTCATCGCCTACATCCGCCAACCGGACGAAACCCTCCCGCCCGAGGCGCTGAAGCCCGACCAGCCTGCTGTTGCTCCGCCGCCTGCGCCGACCCCCGCGGCCGCGCAAACCACGGCTCCGGCCCCGCCCGCAGCGCCAGCCACGCCCGTGGCCGCCAAAGTAGCCGCAGACCTGGGCGTGGACATCAGCCAGGTGGCGGGCAGCGGGCCCGGCGGCCGCGTCACCCGCAGCGATGTGGAATCCTTCGCGGCCAGGGCCGAGGCCGAAGCCCCGGGCAAGGTGCGAGCCGTCCCCGCGGCCCGGCGTCTGGCCCGCGAGCTGGGGGTCGAGTTGGCCACGGTGGCCGGGAGCGGGCCGCGCGGCCGGGTGCAGTCGCTGGACGTGCAAGCTGCCGTCGCCGCTCCGCCCGCCGCGGAAACGCTGCCGGGCGTCAGCGAGATCATCCCCCTGGCGGGCATGCGCCGCACCATCGCCCAGCGTATGCAGGCCAGCGCCCAGCAAGCGCCGCACATCACCTTCGAGGCGGATATCGACGTGACCGCGCTGGAGGATTTGCGCCGCCGCGCCAACGCCAGCCTGCCCGAGGGGCATCCCCGCGTCAGCATGACGGCGCTGATCGCCAAGGCCTGCGCCTGGGCTCTGCAACGCAATCCCCGCATGAACGCCCGCCTGCAGGACGACGACATCCTGCTGCTCTCCGACATCAACATCGGCATCGCCGTGGCCCTGGCCGACGGCCTGATCGTGCCGGTGGTGCACGACGTGGCCGGAAAAGGGACGCTGGCAGTGGCCGCGGACATCGCCGCGGTGGCCGAACGCGCCCGCAGCGGCAAATTACGCGCCGCCGACCTGAGCGGCGGCACTTTCACCATCTCCAACCTGGGCATGTTCCGGGTGGATCGGTTCACCGCCATCATCAACCCGCCCGAAACCGGCATCCTGGCCGTGGGTCGGGTGCGCAAACAGTTCGTGGTCGGTGAAAACGATGAGCCCGTCGTGCGCCCCATCATGGCCATCACCCTTTCCGCCGACCATCGCCTGATCGATGGCGCTATCGCCGCTCACTTCCTGGACGATCTCCGCACCGCGCTCGAACAGCCCGACACCATGATTCTGTGAGGCCCCGCCCATGCTCTCCGAACTCCTCGATCCCCGCGCCATCGCGCCCAACTACCCCGCCGCAGACGCCGAGGATGTGATCCGCTATCTCAGCGCCAAATTACTGGACGCGGGCTATGTGCGCGACAGCTTCGCCGACGCCGCTCTGAGCCGTGAAGCGGAGCTTCCCACCGGGCTCGTGCTGGGCGGCGACATCAACGCGGCCATTCCCCACACCGATGTCGAGCACGTGCTCAAACCGGCCGTGGCCCTGGCCACCCTCTCCCGTCCCGTTATCTTCCGCCACATGATCGCCCCGGACGAGGAAGTGCCGGTGCAGCTCGTCTTCCTGCTGGCCCTGGAGCAGCCCAAAACCCAGGTGGCGATGCTGCAAGAGGTGGCGGGCGTGCTCCAAAACGCTCAACTCATCGACGAACTCATGTCCGCGTCCTCCGTCGCCGAAGTACAGGCCGCGCTGGCGCAGAGTGACGGAGGCAATTGATCTGACCACGCCAGAACCAAAAAAGTCATCCGCAGATTGCGCAGATTAAGAAGATTAAAATCCTCTCCCTGACACTTTTTGAATTGTCTTTCTGAGCGGGTTCTCGAAGCCATTCCATACGGAGAAATGCGGTGCATGTCGAGAAGATGCTCAACGAGGGACCAATTTTAGCGAAGAATCCCGGCACTGATGCTCCGCAAGACCCTTCGCTGGCGTTTCGTGCTTACCAGAGTTGGTTACGTGACTCGCTCAGGGTGACACATTAGAAAAGTGCCCGGTAGCAAAGATTAAACCAAAAAATCTGTGTCAATCTGTGAAATCTGTGGACAAAA
Source organism: Caldilineae bacterium (assembly GCA_011176555.1). Lineage (GTDB taxonomy): Bacteria > Chloroflexota > Anaerolineae > J102 > J102 > DUEF01. The sequence goes on along the minus strand of DUEF01000140.1, from coordinate 3,957 downwards.
CGAGATTACCAGTTATCCATCCACATCACCCACCACCAGGAGCGTTCCCCATGAGTAAACAGAAAGTCGTTCTCGTCGCCTGTGGCACCGCCATCGCCACATCCACCGTCGTCGCCAAAGGGATCGAGGAAGCCATGCGAGACCGCGGCATGAACGTGACCACGCGGCAATGCAAAGCCGCCGAGATCCGCAGCCGTCTCTCCGGCGTGGACCTCGTCGTGACCACCACGCCCGTGCCCAGCGACCTCGGCGTTCCCGTCATCCAAACCCTCGCTTTTCTCACCGGTATCGGTAAGGAGGATGTTCTGAACCAAATCGAACAAGCATTGAAAGATGCGTAGCTGACCAACACCATTTATGTTTCCACCACGTTCCCTCGCCGTCAGGGAAACAACTCCCTGAATTTGAACAGTCTAGAGGAGGTATTACCCTTATGGAAGCTTTTTTGCAAGGACTTAAAACCCTCGTCGATTCACTCGGCCCCACCATTATGCTGCCCATCATTATCTTCATCGTGGCGCTTGTTTTGGGAGCGAAACCAGGCAAAGCATTTCGGGCCGGCGTCACCATCGGTGTGGCGTTCATCGGTATCAATCTCGTCATCGGCCTCATGTGGACCAGCCTGAGTGATGTGGCTCAGGCCATCGTCACCAACACCGGCATCCAACGAGATGTCGTGGATGTAGGCTGGCCCTCCGCCGCGGCCATCGCTTTCGGCTCGTCGGTGGGGTTATGGGTCATCCCCATCGCCATTCTCGTCAATGTCGTCATGTTGGGAGCACGGCTGACCAAGACCCTGAACGTCGACATCTGGAACTACTGGCATTTCGCCTTCATCGGTTCGCTCGTGGTGGCCGCCACCGGCAACCTGTTCTACGGCCTCGTCGCCGCCGCCATTGCCGCCGCCCTGGCGCTGTTCCTGGCCGACTGGACCGCTAAAGCCGTACAACACTTCTACGGCCTGCCGGGCATTTCCATCCCCCATCTCACTTCTGCGCCTATCGTGCCCATCGCCATCGCCGTGGATTGGGTGATCGAGAAGATCCCCGGCCTGCGTGATATCGATCTGGACACGGAGAATATCCGCAAAAAGTGGGGCGTGTTCGGTGAACCGGTGGTGCTGGGCCTGATCATCGGTTTGATCCTGGGCATCATCGGCTACTACAACGCAGAACAACCGGTAGTCAAGATCCTCAACACCGGCATGAACCTCGCCGCCGTGATGTTGTTGCTGCCCCGCATGGTGCAGATCCTGATGGAAGGCCTGATCCCGGTCTCGGAAGCGGCCCGCGAATTCATGCAGAAGCGCGCCAGCGACCGCGAAATCGACATCGGCCTCGACTCCGCCATCCTCATCGGCCATCCCGCCGCTATCGCCAGCGCCCTGGTGCTGGTTCCCATCGCCATCCTGCTCAGCATCATCCTCCCCGGCAACCGCGTCATCCTCTTCGCCGACCTGGCCGTAATTCCCTTTGTGGTGGCCATGACCGCACCGCTGATGCGCGGGAACGTGCTGCGCATGATCATCGCCGGCACCATCACCCTGGGCATTGGCTTCTACATCGCCACGGCCATGGCTCCGCTCTTCACCGATGCGGCTGTCGCCACGGGTTTCGCCATCCCCGAGGGCGCGGTGCAGATCACCAGCATCGCCGACGGCTTCATGTGGCCACCGGCGCTCTTCATTGGTTTGGTCAAGTTGCTAGGCGGCATCCTGGGCTTGCTGCTTATCTTGATCTTGCTGGCTGTGGCCATGTTCTTCTACCTGCGCCACTCCGAGGCCTGGGAAATAGCAGCCGGCGCTCCCAAGCCCGAGCCGGGACCGGAAGGAGAGGCGGCGGCAGCGTAACCCGCCGCGCCCCTACAAACGACTTTCTGACTCCCTCCTTATCGCTCAGGCCCGGTAGCTCCCCTGCCGGGCCTGACGATGCCCCCCACCCCCACGGAAAAACGCCCATGCCTGCCATTTCACTGACCGTGTCCCATGCGGCCGGGCTACATGCTCGCCCCGCCGCCGAGTTTGTCAAAAAAGCCGCCTCCTTCCCCTGCCAGATCACCGTCCGCAACGTCACGGACGACAAACCGCCGGTGAACGCCAAGAGCATCCTCAGCGTCCTCACCCTCGGCGTCAACCAGGGCTATGAGATCGAAGTGGTCGCCGAAGGCGAAAATGCGGAACAAGCCCTCACCGCCATCGCCGATCTCGTCAATAGCAACTTCGGGGAATGACCATGCAACGCTACCAGGGTTTGCCCGCGTCGGGCGGCGTCGCCATCGGCCCGGCCTGGGTGTATCGACCGGAGGCTTTGCAGATCGAACGACGACGAAGCGACGACCCCGAACAGGAATGGCGTCGCCTCGAACTCACGCTCGCGCAAGCGCGGCAGCAACTCGACGAACTGGAAGAGCGAGCGCGGGACGCTGTCGGAGAGGAGGAAGCTGCCATTTTCGAGGCGCATAGGCTCTTCCTCGACGATGTGGAACTGCTGGATATGGTGGGGCGGACGATCCGCAACGACCGCTTGAACGCGGAGGCCGCGGTGGACGATAGCTTTGAGCATTACGCGGCCATGCTCCTCAGCCTCGACAACGACTATTTCCGCGCCCGGGCCCAGGATGTGCGCGATGTGAAACAGCGGGTGTTACGCATCCTCCTGGGCAAAGAAACCGCCAGCGCCGCTGCGCTCGACCATCCTGCTGTCATCCTGGCGGACGATCTGACCCCCTCCGACACCATTCAATTCGAGCGCTCTCACATCCTGGGCCTGTGCACCGTGCGGGGCGGGCCCACTTCGCACACCGCTATTTTGGCGCGGGCCTTGGGCGTGCCCGCCGTCGTCAGCGCACCCCTCGCCCTGGACGAGATCGCCCCCGGCGCGCTGGTCGTCCTGGACGGCGACGCGGGCGAGGTGATCGTCGAGCCCTCAGCGGAGGCGCTGGCCGCGGCTCGGGCCAGGCAACAAAGGTGGGAGACAAAACGAACGGCGGAGCTAGCCTCGGCGAATGAGCCCGCGGTCACCCGCGATGGCCACGCGGTCGAGGTCGTCGCCAATGTGGGCAACCGTGACGACGCCCTGCAAGCTGTGGAAATGGGCGCGGAGGGCGTGGGCCTGTTCCGCACCGAATTCTTGTATCTCGACCGCGACGACATGCCCACCGAGGCGGAGCAGGTGCAGGCCTATCGCCAGGTGTTCGAGCTGATGCCTGGCCGGCCGCTGGTGGTGCGCACGCTGGACATCGGCGGAGACAAGCCCGCGGCCTATCTGGACGTGGCGCCGGAGGCCAATCCCTTCCTGGGTTGGCGCGCCATCCGCATGATGGACAGACGCCCGGACGTGTTGGCGGGCCAGTTCCGCGCGCTGCTGCTGGCCGCGGGGCAAACCGATGCGGATTTGCGCATTATGCTGCCCCTGGTTTCCCGCCTGGAGGAGATCGAACGCGCCCGCTCGCTGTTCGAGGAAGCGCGGGCTGCGCTCGCAGCCGAGGGGCAGCCCCTGCCCGCGGCTGTGCAGTTCGGGATGATGGTGGAAGTGCCTTCGGCGGCGTTGTTGGCGCAGCACTTCGCGCAAAGGGTGGATTTTTTCAGCATCGGCACCAACGATCTCACGCAATACGCGCTGGCGGTGGATCGCACCAACGAACGCGTCGCTCAGTTGGCCAGCCCCTTCCATCCCGCTGTCCTCAAGCTGATCGCCATGACCCTCGAGGCCGCGCACGCCCGGGGCAAGTGGGTGGGTCTGTGCGGCGAATTCGCAGGCGATCCCCTGGCGACGCCCTTGCTGTTGGGTCTGGGGTTGGATGAGTTCAGCATGGCCCCGGTGGCGATCCCGGCTGTAAAGCAGGAAATCCGCCGCTGGAGCATGACGCGATGCCGCGAAATCGCCCGGGACGTACTGGCGCTGCCCACAACGCAGGCGGTGCGGCGCTATCTGCAAGAGCAAAGCTGACGAACCGGGG
>DUEF01000014.1 GCA_011176555.1 Caldilineae bacterium | reverse complement strand
AGCGCCGTGCAACGCCTCGATCGCCTCCTTCACTTCCAGGGCGTTACCCACAGCATTGCCCAACGGCTGATCCATGTCTGCGATCACGGTGGCCACCTGGCGGCCCACGCCCTTGCCGATCTCGATCATCAAGAGCGCCAACTCTTCAGCATCAGCTTGTGTTTTCATGAAAGCGCCGCGCCCCACTTTCACATCCAGCACAATGGCGTCCGCGCCGGAGGCGATTTTCTTGCTCATGATGCTGGCGGCGATCAGCGGCATACTGGAAACGGTGGCGGTCACATCACGCAGCGCGTAAAACTTGCCGTCGGCCGGAGCCAGATCGGCGCTCTGCCCCGAAACTACGATGCCGTGTTCCGCCAACATCGCCAAAAATGCTTCCGTGCTCAGGCTGACGTGGAAACCACGGATCGATTCCAGCTTGTCGATAGTCCCGCCCGTAAAGCCTAAACCCCGCCCGCTCATCTTTCCCACCGGCAGGCCGTGCGCGGCGACCAGCGGGGCCACCACCAGCGTGGTTTTGTCGCCCACGCCGCCAGTGGAGTGCTTATCGACCACAAAGGGCGCTATGCCGTGTAAATCCAGCGTATCGCCGCTGTGCGCCATGTGCAATGTCAGCGAGGTGGCTTCTTCGTGGGTCATGCCTTGCAGGTACACGGCCATGCACCAGGCGCTGGCCTGATAGTCGGGGATGTCCCCGCGGGTGTACCCATCGACAAAGTACTTGATTTCCTCGTCCGTGAGCGTTTTTCCATCGCGCTTCCTGGCGATAATATCTACTGCGTTCATAGCGTTTTCATCCTAATATTTGAGTCTATCACGTAGTCTGTGCGACTGCATCCAGAAGATTTAGTGCAGCATCGATGGCCGCTTGAAGCGTGGGGTCTACTTTCTCGGCGGTCACCAAGGGCAGATCGGGAGAACGGTCTCGTTCAAGATCCGCCAACGCTTGCAAGATCAAATCGACAGCCGAATCGATATCGAGCTTGGTGGTATTGACGCACAAGTCATACAACCCGGCATCAGACCAATCCAAACCGTAGTGAGCGCCAATATATTTTCGGCGTTCTTTGTCGATTCGTTTGATCCTCGATTTCGCCTTTTTGACCGACACCCCTTCATCTTGCTGGATGCGTTGGATGCGTACGCTTCGTTTCGCCGTCACGCGTACATTGAGCGCGTCTCCGTAGGTGTGCAAAACCACAAAAGCGCCCCTCCCCACCATGACCAGGTTGTCACGTTGGGCGAGACCGCGGATGATCCGATCAAACAACCGTACGATCTCGCGATTGCGCTTATCGTAGCGCTCCAAAAGCCCCGGCGCCTGTTCGTAGATATGCTCGAACTCCTCTTCTTTGACGCCATACTCTAAACTCACTTCATGAAGCACATCACGGTTGGCGTAGCGATACCCCAACCTATCCGCCAACCGGCGGGCAATGATGTTGCCCCGAGCGCCACACTCGCGGGAAATGGTAATGATTGCCATGATCTTTTTTCTCTCAGTCGGTGATCAGAGATTTGAAGCTCTCGCCCTGAGGAGGAGGCTTGACCGCCAACACATCGGCGATGGTGGCTCCCAGGTCAGCGAAGCTGGCGCGCACGCCGATGTTGACGCCTTGGCGCACCTGGGCGCCGGCGATCAAGATCGGAACGTACTCGCGAGAGTGGTCGGTGCCGGCAGTGGTGGGGTCATTGCCGTGGTCGGCCGTCAGCACCAGCATGTCGTCTTCGGCCAGCGCATCCATGATCTCAGGCAAACGCCTGTCGAACGCCTCCAGCGCCTCGGCGTAGCCTTGGGGGTTGTTGCGATGGCCGTACTTGGCGTCGAAATCGACGAGGTTGGTGAAGATCAGGCCACGTTCCCGGCGCTCGCGCATGGCGGCGATGGTCTTGTCCACGCCATCCATGTTGTGCAGCGTGTGCACGGCGTCGGTGATGCCCACACCGGCGAAGATGTCCTCGATCTTGCCGACGGCATAGACCATCAGCCCGGCCTCTTTGAGTGAATCCAGCACCGTTGGCTCCGGCGGCGTGACCGAGAAGTCGTGGCGATTGGCCGTGCGCACGAAATGGCCCGGGGTTCCCACGAATGGTCGGGCGATCACCCGGCCGACCTCGTACTTCCCGCGCAGGATCTCGCGGGCGATTTCGCAGTAGCGATACAATTCAGCCACGGGCACGACTTCTTCGTGGGCGGCGATCTGGAAAACGCTGTCGGCCGAGGTGTAGACGATGAGTTTGCCGGTACGCATGTGCTCTTCGCCCAGTTCTTCGATGATGACGGTGCCGGAGGCCGGATAGTTGGCCAACCAACCGCGACCGGTCTCGGCCTCGAAACGGTCCATCACTTCCGGGGGGAATCCGTCGGGGAAAACGGGAAACGCGCGGTTCAGGTGAATCCCCATCAATTCCCAGTGGCCGGAGGTGGTGTCCTTGCCCGCCGACACTTCGGCCATTTTGCCGTAAGCGGCCTGGGGTTCGGTCTGCGGGACCACGCCCTCCAGGATGGCGATGTTGGCCAGGCCCAGCGTCTCCATGTGGGGCATGTGCAAGCCGCCCACCACGCGGGCGATGTTGCCCAGGGTGTGGCTGCCCACATCGCCGAAGGCCGCAGCGTCGGGCGCTTCGCCGATGCCCACGCTGTCTAACACGATCACGATGATGCGATTGATTGTCATAGCGTTCTCCATCAGAACGACGAATATCGGTTCAGTTTATCCGCAGATTGCGCAGATTGGAAAGATTGTTTATGGTTATTCAAAGGAACTCTGATGGGGTCATCTTGGGACTCGTTTTACGTGTGACGTGTTGCGTGGTCCGTTGGGTTGCGTCACGCAATACGCACCACGCACACCTAAAATTGTACATCATCTGACGTTTTAAGGGAACAAACTAAAACGCGAGCAAGGCGCGGCTTTGCTCCCGATTGTTGCGCCGTGCTAAAATGCGGTTTAACTCACCTCTCTTTCCGGCCAAAACCATGCTCGATCTGGCACTTGTCATCGTCAGTTACAACACCAGAGACCTGCTCCGCACCTGCCTTCGCTCCGTGTACGCCAGCGAAGGCGATTTCTCGATGCACGTGACGGTGGTGGACAACAAGAGCAGCGATGGCAGCCTGGACATGGTGAAAAAGGCGTTCCCACAGGCCCGCGCCATCGCCGCCCCCCACAACGGCGGCTTCGCTTACGCCAACAACCTGGGCTTGCGCAGCTACGGCTTCGAGCAAGGTGCGAGCCCGGACGGCTTGCCTCGCTACGCCCTCCTCCTGAACCCGGACACCGAACTGCCCCCCACCGCGTTGGCCGCCATGCTCGACCTGATGGAGCGGCGTCCCGAACTGGGCGCGGCCGGCCCCAAACTGATCCTGCCCGACGGCAGCCTGGACAAAGCCTGCCGCCGCGCCTTCCCCAACCCGCAATCCTTCATCTATCGCGGTCTCGGCCTGAGCAAACTTTTCCCCAACAGCCCGCGCTTCGCCCAATACAACCTCACCTTCTTGCACGAAGATGAAGAAGCCGAGGTCGATTCGGTCGTGGGCGCGTTCATGCTGGTTCGGCGGGAAGCGATCATCGGGGCGGGGCTGTTGGACGAGGCCTTCTTCATGCACGGAGAAGACCTGGATTGGGCCTTTCGCATCAAACAGCAGGGCTGGAAGATCTGGTACTATCCGGCCGTGCAGGTGCTCCATCACAAAGGCGCGGCCTCACGCGGCAACCCCAGGGTGCGAATCGCCTTCTATCAGGCCATGCGCATCTTCGTGCAAAAACATTATCGCCAGCAAACGCCGCCCTGGATGTACTGGGCGATCATGGCCGGGATCACACTCAAAGGTGGGGTGGATGTCGGATCGACTTGGCTACGCCAATATCTGCCAACAGGAGCGGCGCGAGCATGAGACGCACACGTTTTGTCTTCCAGTTGGCGCTGCTTGCGACCGATATCATCGCGGTGTTCGTGGCGGTGCTCCTCGCCCATCGCATCCAACGGTACTTGAAACCGGATTCCATCGATAGGTTCCTGACTTATCTCCCCTTTTTGCTGATCACGATCATCAGCGTCGTCTTGGTCTCTTACCTCAACCAACGCTATCACGGACGACGCCCCAGCAGTTTCATCGACAGCCTGTCCAAATCGCTGGGAACGACGACCGTCGCTTATCTGCTGGCGCTGACGCTTGCTTTCTTCATCTTCAAGTATGACTTCGATGCCGGAACGGCCAACTATCCGCGGGGATTTCTCCTGGCTGCCTGGGCGCTGACCGTGTTCTTCATCAGTCTGGGACGCTGGCTCGTAGCTCGCATCATCACCTTCGTCCAGGCGCACGGCTATGGTCGCCAGCGCGTGCTGGTGGTGGGCAGCGGCGAGGTGGGGCGGATGCTGGTGCAGAAGCTCCAGGGCGCCAGCGGCATCGCCCACGAGGTCGTCGGTTATGTCGATGCCAACGGCGCCACGCCGGGCGTGATGGATACGCCCAACTTGGGACGTCCCGCCGACCTGCCCTCGATCATCGAAGACCATGACATCGATGAGGTCGTCATTGGCCTCCCTGAGGCGTCGCACCGGGAAATCGTCAACATCATTTCGCTGTGCGAACGCGAAAAGGTCAGCATCAAGGTCTTCCCCGATGTGTTCCAGATCATGGCTACCGAGGTCAGTGTGAGTGATCTGGGCGGGCTGCCGTTGCTGACGGTGCGCGATGTGGCTCTGCGCGGGTGGCGGCTTTCGCTGAAACGGGTGTTCGATCTCGTGTTCGGCGCTATGGCCCTGATTTTGCTTTCTCCCTTGATGCTCCTCACGGCGCTGCTGGTCAAAATCGAGTCGCCGGGCCCGGTGTTTTACATCCAGGAACGGATGGGTTTGGATGCCCGATCTTTTCCCATGCTCAAATTCCGCTCGATGCGCGCTGATGCGGAGGCCGCCGGCCCTGGCTGGACGACGGAGGATGATCCCCGCAAAACCCGGCTGGGCTCGATCATCCGTCGTATTTCCATCGACGAATTACCGCAATTGATCAATGTCGTGCGCGGGGACATGAGTTTGGTGGGACCGCGACCGGAACGGCCGGTCTACGTCGAGCAGTTTCGTCAGTACATCCCCCGCTACATGGATCGTCACCGCGAGAAGGCGGGCATCACTGGTTGGGCGCAGGTGAATGGCCTGCGCGGCGACACCAGCATCGTGGAAAGAACCAAATACGATCTGTGGTACATCGAGAACTGGTCGCTGTGGCTGGATTTCAAGATCCTTATCCGCACGGTGTTTCGCTTGTTCAGCGACCGGCATGCGTATTAGGAGCCGACAACAAACAGTTTTTGGGCAAGGTCATGTGGGCATGATCTTTTCAGGCCGATCAATGTTTTCTTGATCTCTACCGTCTACAACTTTAGTGGGGTCAATCAACAACCAAAACGTCGTGCGCAGGCTCGAAACGGGCGGTGAAGTGACGCAGAACCGGAGGCTCCACCACCATCTTCAGACCACGAATGCGACCCCGCATCCCGTGGACGTATTCCAGCACCTCGGCCAGGTAATCGACATGGCTCTGGGTGTACATGCGGCGAGGAAAGGCCAGACGCACCAACTCCATGGCTGCCGGCTTCTCGCTGCCATCCGGCTGGCGGCCAAACATCACCGAACCGATTTCAATCGCACGCACGCCGCCTTCGATGTAGAGCACATTCGAGAATGCCCAGGCGGGGTACTCGTTCCAGGGGATATGCGGCAACAGGGCCTTGGCGTCGATATACAGGGCATGGCCACCGGTCGGTTTGATAAAGGGAATCCCCACGGCATCCAAACGATCGCCCAGGTACGCGATCGAGCGAATGCGATAGCGTAGATAATCCTCATCCAGGACTTCCTCCAAGCCCACGGCGATGGCTTCCAGATCGTAACCGGCCAAACCGCCGTACGTGGGGAAGCCCTCGCCCAGGATCTCCATGGTGCGGCATTTCTGCGCCCAATCATTATCGTTCATGGCCAGAAAACCGCCGATATTGGCCAAGCCATCCTTTTTGGCGCTCATGGTGGCGCCGTCCACGTAGCTAAACATCTCTTGGGCGATTTCCAGGGGCGTTTTGTCGGCATAGCCCGGCTCCCGCATTTTGATAAACCAGGCGTTTTCTGCGAAACGGCAAGCATCGAGGAACAGAGGCTTGCCATGAGCATGACAGATGGCGCTGGCCTCTCGCACATTGGCCATGCTGACAGGTTGTCCGCCACCGGAGTTATTGGTGACGGTGATCATCACCAGCGGAACCTGATCGCCTTGCTCTGACAACACCTTCTGCAACGCCTCCAGGTCCATATTGCCCTTGAAGGGATGGATGGTTTGCGGTTCACGCGCCTCGGGGATGGGAATGTCGAGGCCAACCGCGCCCCGGTGCTCGACATTGGCGCGGGTGGTGTCGAAATGGGTGTTGTTGGGCACGATATCGCCCGGTTTTAGCACCGAGCCGAAGAGAATGCGCTCGGCCGCCCGACCCTGGTGCGTGGGCAGCACATGCTTGAGGCCGGTGATCTTCTGCACAGCAGCCTCGAAACGATAAAAAGACCTGGCGCCTGCGTAGGATTCGTCACCACGCATCATGCCCGCCCATTGCTGGGACGACATGGCTCCGGTGCCGGAATCGGTGAGCAAATCGATGAGCACATCTTCAGCTTTGAGAGAAAACAAGTTGTAGCCGGCCTCGCGGATAGCGGTTTCGCGCTGGCCGCGGGTCGTGCTGCGGATGGGCTCGACGGTCTTGATGCGGAAGGGTTCGATGATGGTTTTGAATTGCATGGTTTTTCTCCTTGGCCGATAAGTCTGTTTGTATCGTTCCTATTGTAAAGCGTGATGATGGTGATGACAATCTGGACAGGGGCGTCGGCGATGTGCTTTAATCGGGTTAAGGCGTAAAACGTACGACGCCATAGCCGCAACCAATGGTGACGTATTGTGTGGAGCGTGTCCCGTTGGATCGACATCTAGAGAACGGAACACGCAACACACATTAACGCACACCCGACACATTTTGCAGAGTAACCCCACCATGCCATCTGACCCCCAACACCTCGCCCAAGTGCGCGCCGCCCTGCCCGCCGTGCGCCAATACGCCTATCTCAATGCCGGCACTTGCGGGCCATTGCCCCAGCCCAGCATCGACGCCATGGCCGCCGCCGCTCACGATCAGGCCATTCACGGTCGCATTCGCATGGAAGTGCTGTTGCACGATGAGCGCCAACGCGTGACCGAACTCCGGGCCGCCTTCGCCCGCGCCCTGGGCGCCGATGCCGACGAGATCGCCCTGGCCCGCAACACGACGGACGGGATCAACACCGCGGTCTGGGGCCAGCCCTGGCGGGCGGGCGAGGAAGTCGTCGTCACCGATCTCGAACACGAAGGCGGAGTGATGCCCGTGTATCTGGCGGTGAAGAAATTCGGACTCAAGTTGAGGACGCTGCGCCTTTTGGATGCCGATCCCGCTGACTACCCTGGCATCGTCGCGGCTGAATTGAGCGATAACAGCCGTCTGTTGGTGATCTCGCACGTAAGTTGGGCCAATGGTGCGCTGGTTCCGCTCAAAGAGGTGGTTGTCGCCGCCCATGCAAAGGGTTGCCGGGTCGCGGTCGATGCCGCCCAGAGCGCGGGTGCAGTGCCGCTGGACCTGCACGACATCGGTGTGGATTATTACGCCGCGCCGGGGCAAAAGTGGCTGTGCGGGCCAGAAGGCATCGGGGCCTTGTACGTGCGGCGGGACGAGCAAGAACGCCTGTCCCCCACTTACACGGGCTTCTTTGCCCTGGCGATGGAAGAAAACCCCCACCCCTGGGACTGTTTCGGCCACATGGAGCTGGCTCCCGACGCCCGGCGCTACGAGAGCAGTTCCATCTACCTGCCCGGCATGCACGGCATGTTGGCCAGTTTGCGCTGGTTGGAGGAAGAAGTTGGTTGGGATTGGGCGTTGGCGAGGACGGCCGAACTGCATCGCCACGCCCGCCAGAGCCTGAGCGCATTGCCCATGCTCAAAGTGTTCACGCCCCAAGCTGCGGCCGGGCTCCTCCACTTCACCCTGCCCGATGGCGTGGATGTGGAGCAGATCAATGACGCCCTGGTGCAGCGCGGCATCCGCATCCGCACCATCCCCCACATGAATTGCCTGCGCGTCTCCACCGGTTTTTGGAACACCGAAGCGGAGATCGACGAACTGGCGAGCACCCTGCGGGAGTTCCTGGCCTGATGCAACGTCTCACGGCTCGCACCGCAAGCCTCAGCTTCGCTGGTTGGGACCGACGAAGGTGGCTGGCGTCGATGCTGGCGCTCGGATTCGGTTTGCTTGCTCTTCTGCGTTTTGGATGGGGTCTCGTCGCGCTGCAAACGATGATTTTCGCCTGGTTGCTGCTCCTTTTTGCGGTCGTCGATCTCGAACAGCGCCTTGTGCCCGACCGCTTGCTGCTGGCGGCCCTGTCGGTCGTGCTGGTTCTCAACCTTTGGCTGCAAAACCCCACCATTTTCTCTTCCCTCACGGGCGGCGTGGTCGCGTTGGCCATCTTCGCGCTCATCCACCTTGCGCGGCCCGCCGGCATGGGCTGGGGCGACGTCAAACTGGCCGGGTTGATCGGCCTGATGGTCGGATTCCCCAACGCCCTTTTCGCCCTGCTGCTGGGCATGATCGCCGGCGGAGTGGTCGCCCTATTCCTCCTCCTCCGGGGCGAAGACCGCAAACAGTCCCTCCCCTACGCCCCCGCGTTGGCTGTTGGAGCCTGGATCATGCTGTACCTGTTCTAGCGCTCAGGCGGCAGACTTGGATGTCAGGTGGAACAGGCTTCTGATGCCCGAAAACAGCACCCTGAAAAGCCAGCCAATGGGCCACAAAAGCAGATCGATTATGCGGTTGACAACGCCAAACACCACGCGCAGAGCATAAACAAGAGGATGCAAAATGCGGTGCACCAGCGGAACATGGGCGTAGACCAATGCCAGGGCAATCGTCCCCACCGAGATAGCAAATTTTTGCCAATGGACGAAATGCACATGATAGCCCAACAGCGTCGCGCCCTCCTCGATCAGCAACTCAGCGGCGATGTTGAGCACCAACATGTAAGCGGTTGGCGCTAAAATGGGTTCCCGTTCGATCATGACCGTGAAGATCTGCGCTGCAAAGCGCATGGTGACGATGCCCAGCGCTACGCCCAGCATCACAATCAAGATATGACTGCTCAGCGCCACCGCCGCCACCACGTTGTCGATGCTAAAAGCCAGGTCCGCCAATTCCACCAGCAGCACCGTGTACCAAAAACCTTTGCCTCCCACCCCCATCAATGCGCCATTTGTTTCGCTTTCCTCCATCTCTCGCTTGGCGAATGGGTCGATTCCCAGATGGGCGACAGCGATTTTGAACAAGTACGCCGCCCCCAGCATCCTCAGCCAGAGATTGCGGATCACAAAAGATGCCATCACCAGCATGAGCGCTCGCCCCAGATAAGCGCCCAAAAGCCCGACCTTGAGAGCAGCGGCCCGTTGTCCGCCTAAAATACGCTCGCCGTGACCTTCCATGAACTTGAGCTGCTTGGGCCAGGGGATCGGCTTATTGGCCGGCAACTCAGACACCATCGCACCCAACACAGCCGCGTTATCAATGGAAAGAATCCCTTCCAGAAAGATTAGCTGAATGACAACGAAAATAGTTTCGACGATAGACACGTATTTTACCTTTCGCTAGTGAGATATAGCAGGCAACTATAGCATGAGGCGGGATCGGCGTCAATACCCGATGCAACTTGTTGCTTCCCCATCCAGCTTTTGGTATGCTTCAGCAAGTCGCAAGTGACAGATCACGAGTGGCAGGCCCGCGCTCCCTCGCTCCCATACTCCCAATCATGTCTCATCCCCGTCTTTACATCCCCGGCCCGACCGAAGTCAATGACGACGTCCTCGCCGCCCAAACCAAACCCATGATCGGGCACCGCGGCGACGAATTCCCAAAACGCTTCTACAGCCTCATCGACCGTCTCAAACAGATTCTGCTGACCGAGCAACATGTGTACATCACAGCCTCTTCCGGCTCTGGCCTGCAGGAAACCGCGGTGCGCAACGCCATCCGGCCCGGACGCAAAGTGCTGAACATGGTCACCGGCTCATTCGGTGACCGCTGGCAACAAGTCTCAGTGGCCAACGGCAAAGAATCGGTGCGCGTCGACCTGCCCTGGGGGCAACCTGTGCGCCCGGAGGATGTCGATCAGCACCTTGCCGCGGGCGGATTCGACGCCATCACCATCGTGCATAACGAAACCAGCACCGGCACGATGAGCGACGTAGGCGCTATCGCCGCCCTGGTGCGAGAACGCTATCCCGATGTCCTTCTGCTCGTCGATGCCGTCTCCTCGGCCAGCGGTGTGCGCATCCCCTTCGACGAATGGGGGCTCGACATGCTGCTGACCGCCAGCCAGAAGGCCTTCGCTCTGCCGCCCGGCCTGGGATTCACCGCTGTTTCCGAGCGTTTACTGACCCGCGCCGCCACTGTGCCCCACCGCGGTTGGTACTTCGACCTGCTGTTGCTGGAAAAATACGCGGGCGGCGGCCGCACCACCCCTGCCACCCCGGCCATCAGCCTGCTCAATGCCGCCGATCTGCAATTCGACCGCATCTTGGCCGAAGGCCTGGAAGCGCGTTGGGCCCGGCACGAAACCTGCATGGAAATGACGCACGCCTGGGCCGAACAATACGGGTTCGAGCTTTTCCCCGCGCCCGGCTACGAATCCCGCACCGTCACTTGCGTGAGCAACAACCTCGACATCGACGTGCCCGCCATGATCGCCCACGCCAAGCGCCACAACATGATCATCGGCAATGGCTACGGCAAACTCAAGAACAAGGCCTTCCGCATCGCCCACATGGGCGAACTGACGCCTGCCAACATGGAAGAACTGTTCGAGATCTTGGATGAGTATCTGAGCTAGCACAAAGGCGGGAGCCCGCACCGACGGTCTGACCAGGCCACGTAACATGGAGACATTATTGCCAAACAGCAAAAAGAAAGCGCCACGGAATAAAACAATATCCTTAACCCCTGCCGAGCGAACGCGCTATCAAAAACGCCTCCTGACGCATCCTTCTAACCTTTGGACTGACCTCACGGTTCCCTTTTGGTCCATGCCAGAAAATACAGAGCACCCCACCCAGAAACCGGAAAAACTTCTAGCTAAAATTATCCTGGCCAGTTCAAAAGAGAGAGATGTCGTACTCGATCCATTCTTGGGGTCTGGAACCACATCGGTAGTGGCGAAAAAGCTGAATCGTCATTATATTGGCATCGAAATCGATGAAGAGTACTGCTGTCTTGCTGAAAAACGGCTAGCGCTGGCAGAAACCAATTCGTCAATTCAGGGTTACGCAGACGGCGTATTTTGGGAAAGGAATACGCTGGCAAATCAAAGGAAAACCCGGCTCAACAGGGTTCAGGTAATCAGAACGACATGAATGTCGCGATACAATCTGTGACACGACATTCATGTCGCATAATATCGTCAACCCTCCAATCTCCGAAAGAACCAAAACCAATTGATCCATTTGCTACCGAATACTTTTCTCATTGTGTCACCCTGAGCGGCTCAAACACCCAATTCTGGCAAGTACGAAAACGCCAGCGAAGAGCCTGTCCTGAGTGCAACCGAAGGAGTCTCGCGGTACGCCAACGTCGAGATTCTTCGCTAAAATTGGTCTCTCGTTGAACAATTTTTCGAAGAGCACCGCATTTCTCCGCATGGAATGGCATCGAAAATCCGCTCAGAATGACAGAACAAAAGCGTCCGGTAGAGAATTGATTCACTAAACCGCAGAAACCCAAAGGAGTTTTCACCATGCACTACGAAATCGAAGATATCGTCGCCCGCGAAATTTTGGATAGTCGCGGCAACCCCACCATCGAGGTCGAGGTCATCACCATGAATGGCGACGGTGGACGCGCTGCCGTGCCCAGTGGGGCCAGCACCGGCGTCCACGAAGCCGTCGAACTACGCGACGGTGACGCCGATCGTTACGGTGGCAAGGGCGTCCTTAATGCCGTCGATAACGTCAACACCATCATCGCCGACGCCTTGTACGGTGTGGATGTGACCGAGCAAACCACCATCGACGCCATTTTGCTGGAACTGGATGGCACGCCCAACAAAGGCAATCTGGGCGCAAACGCCATTTTGGGCGCGTCCCTGGCCTGCGCACATGCCGCGGCCGCGGCCGTGGACCTGCCCTTGTACCGTTATCTCGGCGGCGTCGGCGCTCGCACTCTGCCCGTACCGATGATGAACATCCTTAACGGCGGCAAGCACGCGGTCGATTCCACCGATTTTCAGGAATTCATGATCATGCCCGTGGGAGCGCCCAGCTTCGCTGAGGCCCTGCGTTGGGGCGCCGAAACCTACCACACCCTGAAGAAAGTGCTCAAGCAAAAAGGCTACAGCACCAACGTCGGCGACGAGGGCGGTTTCGCTCCCAGCCTGGGCTACAACGCCGAAGCCATCGAGGTGATCCTCGAAGCGATCGAAACTGCCGGCTATCGCCCCGGCGAAGACATCTACATCGCCCTCGATCCTGCTTCCAGCGAGATCTACGATCCCGAAACCGGCCTGTACGATCTGGCCAAAGAAGGACGCAAACTGACGAGCGAGGAAATGGTCGAGTTCTACACCGGCTGGGTGAACAAGTACCCCATCATTTCCCTCGAAGATGGTCTGGCCGAAGACGACTGGTCGGGCTGGCAGAAACTCCAGGCCGCCATCGGCGACCGCGTGCAGATCGTGGGTGACGATTTGTTGGTGACCAACACCACCCGCATTGCCCGCGCCATCGCCGAGCAGAGTTGCAACTCCCTGCTGTGCAAAGTCAATCAAATCGGCACCCTGACCGAATCGATTGCCGCCGTTGAGATGTCACAACGCGCGGGCTGGACCGTGGTCGTCTCCCATCGCTCGGGCGAGACCGAAGACAGCACCATCGCCGACCTTGTCGTTGGCCTCAACACCGGCCAGATCAAGACCGGGGCGCCCGCCCGTTCTGACCGGGTGGCCAAATACAACCAATTGTTGCGCATCGAACAGGACTTGGGCGATGCCGCGGTTTATCCCGGCCTGGCCGCTTTCACCAATATCCGACGTTAGCGCTACATCATAACACCACAAGCAAACGCCGCGGGTTGAATTTTTCACCGCGGCGTTTGTTTTTGAGTCTAAAGTCGGGCGGCCGACGCTTTGTTCAGGGCTCGGGCTAATGCTTTGTCCAGCGCCCGGCGGGTCAGATGCGCCACTAAATCGATCGGATAGGTCGATGTCAAGAGGGCGGCGGGAGAGAAGTGAACGCGCGCTTCAGCTAATGCGGTCTGGGCCGCTTGCTCGATCGTGGCGGGCGTTGGCGTCTCGCCCAAAAGTCGGGCGGCGGCGGTGGGTGAGGCAAAAGGAGCGCCGATGGTGGGCGACACCGCGATTTTGGCGTCGGTGATAATCCTCTGGTCGGGGCTCAGCGTCAGGCGGGCGGCGGCAGCTTGAATGAAGGCGTCAGTGCCGGGCGGCGGGTTGACGGTGATCAGGGCGCTGCCGCTGGGGCGTCCGCCCGCCGAAAACCGCACAACCAGCGCCAGGCGAGTTTCCCAGATGATGGCGGGGTTCCAAAGGGCGTCGATTGGCGACCACCGGCGCTGTTCCCCACCATCACCGTCTAACCAAGCGCTTTCGATCTCGGCATCAAGTGCGAACAATGCCAAAACAGTGGCCGGGAAGCCCTCTGCGGGATGAAAGTCGTATGCCAACACCGACGCAAAGGGGTGATGCGCTTCTTCGCTGGCCTCGGCCAGGCAGGCGCCGTGCGTCCGGATCAGAGAGGAGCGGGCGACAAGGCTGTG
Organism: Caldilineae bacterium; assembly: GCA_011176555.1. Classification (GTDB taxonomy): domain Bacteria; phylum Chloroflexota; class Anaerolineae; order J102; family J102; genus DUEF01. The sequence continues at coordinate 3,284 of DUEF01000014.1, read as the reverse complement.
TGGCGTGTTGGCGCCGACGATCACTTTCCCGCCCAGCTGATGGATGCCCGCCAACTCCGCCAGATGACCGATGTCGATGAACACATCGGCGGGGGACATGCCCGGCGGCGGGGATTCTGACCCCACGATGAGACATGCGCGTTGACCATACTCGGCCAACATCTGCACCGCTTCGCTCAGGGTTTCAGGATAGAGAAAGGTCGGACGCACAGAATCCGGGCCTGACGTGAAGCTAGCCTTCGGCGATGGCGAGCAGGCCTTCCCGATCGAGGATCTCGATTCGTTTACGTCCGATCTCAATCAATCCCTTGCTTTTGAGATCGTTCAACACCTGGGTGGCCGTCTCGCGATAGGTGCCAACCATTTCTGCCAGGTCCTGGTGCGTGTAGCCAACGATTCGGTCTTCATCTCTGGCCAGCCGCAGGAGCAGTGAAGACAGGCGTGCGGGAATCCCCTTGAAGGCCAGATCTTCCAGACGGGACTCGGCATCGCGTAGGCGGCGTCCGGTGATCTCCAAAATGCTCAGGGCGACCTGCGGGCGCTGCAATATCAACCGTTCCAAATCATTCCGACTCATCACACAAATCGTGCAATCCGTGGTCGCCTCGGCAAAAGTATTGTGCATTTGTTGACCAAGCAACGCCATTTCCCCAAACAACGCCCCCCTATCCAGGGTTGCGATAACTAACTTTTTTCCCTCAGGGGAAATCCGATAAAGTTGTACAATCCCCTTCTTGAGAATGAATAGCACTTCCCCCATTTCTTCCGGGCGATAAAAAACTTTGCCCCTCCGAACCGTGCTCATCGTTGAGATCCGGTCCAGCTCCTCTCGGTCTTTCTCAGATAGATCCCGGAACACCTTCATTGTTGACAGATGATACTTTTTTTCTTCCATGGCTTTTTTCCTCAATGAGAGTGATACGATTGGCGGTCTTGGCCTGTTTAGAACCCAGCAAACCGGTAGATGTTCTAAGTTTTGTCAAGAGTGAATTTGGCGAGGAGACCCGTAAATCAGGGTGACAATTCCCCGGTTTTCCGGTTTACGAATTCGCCAGTCAAGTCGGTTCCACTACCCCCAAATTATAGAGTGTGCGTCCCAAGAAAGCAAAGTGCCTGGTGTTTGTGTACGTTTTTCCCAGAGGAAGCGCCCCGCCATCTCCTTGCACCCAGACCGGATTGTCTAGGCCGAGCCTGGCGGCTAGCAACATCTTGTGGGTGATATCGACACAACCAACCACGCGAGCCGCCCGTCGAGCAATGGCGATAGCGGAATGGGGCCGCGCCCGGGGGCTACGTCCAGCGCCAGCCAGTGGGGTTCTGGCGAAGCCAGCGTCACCATGAGCGCCAGGCTTTGGCCTTGGGCATGGACTTCGGAATGCACATACCTTTCGGCGTTTTCGCCAAACTGCTGTTGCACCAGTGTTTTGGGCATGATCGGCTCTGGGTTCAGGCGGAAAGTTGCAGTTTCTCCGCCATCCAGGCGACAGCGGTGCTCAGCATTTTTTCACGGATTTCCTGAATCTCATTATGCACTTCGTGATATGCACCTGGAAAGGTGACGAAGGTGAGATTGTCTCCGGCCGCCGCCACTGCTTCGCGGATGTCGTCTTGGTTGATGGTGACATCATCTTCGCCCATCACGACGAGTATGGGGAGTCGTAGACGCCTGAGCTGAGCTTTGGCTTCGGTTGCGGCTTGCAGGTATTGCACAGCGAAGCGCGGTGTGGCCAGATCGTGGACGTAGGGATCCGCATCCCAAGCCTCGGCCTGAGCAGGATCGTGGCTGAGTTTGTATTCACCGCTGGAACCGCGGTGAATGGTCAGGGTTGGTGCGAATATGGCGAGTAGGCGCGCCACTCTGAGCAGGAATTTGTTCTGGGTGGGGCCAGGACCAAAGCCAGGGGCGGAAAGAATCGCTGCCCGGAATTGATCTGGATGGTGGGTCAGGTATTGCACGCCGATCGTGCCGCCCATGCTATGCGCGAACATGCCCAGCGGCAGACCGGGATGTTGCGAGCGGGCCAATTTTACGACTTGATCCAGATCGGCTAAGACCTGATCGAAATGCTCGAAATCCCCGCGTCGTCCCCCGGAACGTCCAAACCCGCGGTGATCATGGCCATAAATGACATAACCATGTTGTAAAAAGACCTTCACAACATGGTGGTAGCGACCGGCGTGTTCCGCTAGCCCATGGACGAGGACGAGAATAGCCTGGGGTTCTTTTTCATCCGGTTCCCAGGTGCGGAGAAAAAGCGATAGACCGTCATTGGCGGTGATGATGGTTTCTGTGTATGACATGAATACGATCCCGGAGCGCTTACTGGTGACGTCTCATTGAATGCACGATGCAGCCATTATAAGCCCATAAGTGTGACGATGCCAGCCGGCCAAAACCGGGCATCGTCATGCCCCCTCCCTGTGGTTCGCCCCGTTCACATTATGTCACTGCCGTGGGTGCTGTTCGATGCACCCACAGCAGTGACCTGGTTTCATTTTTGATTTTTCACGCATGCAACTATTTGAATGCTGGGAGCGTTGGGCGTGACCGGACGCTATTGAACGACAGGATCCAGGATCTCGCCTTCGACCGCCTCGATTTCCAGGGATTTGTCTTCAGGCATGATGATGGCGAGGAGTACGTAGATGATGACGCCTACGCCAATGCTGCCGATGCTGAACAAGGCCCAGAGGATGCGTACGATGATGGGATCGATCTTCAACGCTTGGGCGATGCCGCCGCAAACGCCCAGCAGGACGCGGTCATCAGCAGAGCGCTTGAGGGGCAGGCGTTGGTGGGTGTTCTTGACAGTCTGTTTCACTGTTTCGCCATCAGGCATGCGCTTGCGGACATCGCGCCCCAATGAGGCCGCGTCTCCGTTTTTTCGCAGCAGCAGGAAGCCGGCGACAATCAGCACCGCGGGCCAGAACAGCACGCTCGCCACCGACCAGAAGCCTCCCCAGAGGCGGGGAAGAAGGCCAGTGTTGGCCAGGAGCCACAGCACGCCCAAGGCGATGAAAATATAAGCCAATTTGCTCAAAACGTTATCGCCAAGATTGATGGCTGCTTTCTCCGTTTGACCGTCTTGTTGTGTACCGATGGGGAGCGCAACCCACATCAAGACGTAAATCAAAAGCGCTACGCCGCCTGTCAAGAATGTAGCCAGAATCCACCCCAGGCGCAAAAGCACCGGGTCGATATCCAGGTAGTCGCCGATGCCGCCACACACGCCGCCCAGCCGTTTGTCGGTTGGATGCCGGTACAACATGCGACTGGCCGCTTT
>DUEF01000139.1 GCA_011176555.1 Caldilineae bacterium | reverse complement strand
GAGGACAGCATCGCTTTCGACGGCGTGATGGCCGCGTATCGCATGCCCAAAGCCACGCCGGAGGAAAAAGCCGCGCGCAGCGCCGCCATCCAGGAGGGCTTGAAGCAGGCAACCTACGTTCCCCTGCGGACCCTGGAAGCCTGCGTCGCCGTGCTGGAATTGGCTCCGACCGTGATCGAAAAGGGCAACCCCAACGTAGCCAGCGATGGCGGGGCCGGCGTATTGGCCGCGCACGCCGGCATGATGACCGCTGCGCTCAACGTGCGCATCAATCTCAACGCCATCAAAGACGAAGTCTTCGTGGCCGAATCAGAAGCGCTGATGGACGATCTCCTGGCCCGCGGCGACGCCGCCCGCGAGCAAGCCTGGGCGACTGCTTCAGCCAGGTTGGGCATGTAGAACGTTGTGCGTAATGCGTGTTCCGTTTTCTTGGCGACACGCCTACGCAATACGCAACACGCAACACGCCGCAATTCGCAATCCGCAATGTCCCTACCCCGCCGCCACCTGGCCATTCTCGGCCTCTTCCTCTTTCTCACCCTCGCGCTGACGTGGCCCCTGCCCTTGCACCTGGGCGACGCCATCCCCGGCGACGCGTTCGATGGTTGGCAGAATTATTGGAATCTGTGGTGGGTGAAGACCGCGGTGCTCGACCAGCACACGCATCCTTACTTCACCGACGCCCTCTACCACCCCAGCGGCGTCTCCCTCTGGTTCCAGACCATCAACATCTTCAATGGCCTGACCAGCCTGCCGGTGCAATTGGCGGGCAACCTCTTCTGGGCCTACAACGCCGTGGTGCTGTTCAGCTTTGCGCTGGCCGGGTACGGAGCGACGTTGCTGGCCGCGCTGGCCTTGCACCGGGCCGGAGCCAGGTCGGGACCAGCGCTCTGGTCGGGCGCAGTGCTGGCGGGCGTGATTTACGCCTTCTCGCCCTTCCATTTCGCCCATCTGCTGGGGCACATGCAGGTCTTCAGCCTGGAATTCATCCCCTTTTACGCGCTCTACCTGCTGCTGGCCCTGCCGCCGGGCGACCCCGCATTCCACCCCCGCAAAGCGCTCATGGCGGGGCTGTTCCTCACCCTGGCGGCCCTGTGCGACTGGTATTTCGGCCTCTACCTGGGCCTGTTCACGGTGGTTTACGCGCTGTGGCTGCTGCTGCGACGACGATTCCGCCGGGCGCATCTGGCGGCACTGGCCGTGATCGGCGGGCTCACCCTCATCGTCACCGGCCCTCTGCTGGCCCCGATGGTGCTCGAAAGCATCCGCTACGACTTCATGAAGCCGCCCCCGGGGCAGATCGTGGAACTCAGCGCCGACGCGCTCAGCTTCCTCATCCCCTCCTTGCAACACCCGCTCTGGGGCGACCTGGCAGCTTCGCTGCGCGCCAACCTGTCCGCCAGCCCTTCCGAAAACACCCTCTACCTGGGCCTGATTCCCCTGCTGCTGGCGGCCTACGCCCTGTTCAAACGCCAGTTGCGGCTGGGATTCTGGGCCGTCGCCGCCGTGGTTTTCGCCATCTTCGCCCTGGGCCCGGTGCTGCACCTGGCCGGGCGCAACACCGGCGTTCCCCTGCCCTACGCCCTGCTCCTGCGCCTGCCTTTTGTCGAAATCGCCCGCACCGTCGCCCGCTACGATCTGCTGGTGATGCTGGCGCTGGGGATGCTGGCCAGCGGCGGGCTCTACCTGCTGGCGTCAGCCCACCGCTGGCGCTGGCTCCCACCGCTCGTGCTGGCGCTCGTCCTGTTTGAGTTCGCCCCCCTGCCTTACCCCATCAGCCCGCCCGACACCCCCGCCTGGTACCAGACCCTGGCCGCCGAGCCCGGCTCCGGCGCTGTGCTCAACCTGCCCATGAACTGGGACCGGCCCGGCTACCTGCTCTACCAGACCGTACACGCCAAACCGCTCACCGCCGGCTACATCAGCCGCAACGACCCCCGCACCTACCCGCCCCGCATCCCCGTCATCTCCAACTTCCGCCATCTCGGCCCGGACATCAACGCTGTTCCCGCGGCCAGCCACGCCCCCACCATCTTCGAATTCATGGACATCGACTGGGTGGTGGTGGATCGCTACAAAATGCCCGGCGGCGCCACCCGGGAACACACCGACGCGCTCGTGCAGGACATCTTCGCCGGACGGACGCCCATTTTCGAGGACGACCGTCTGACCGTGTACGAGACCTGGGAGCCGGACGCACGCCTGCCCTTCATCGAGATCGGCTACGATTGGGGGCCGCTGCAGCCCGGCCCCCAGCGACAGGCGCTCGACTCGGCCACCCTCATCATCCACAGCCCCGACGGCTCTCCGCAGACGTTGATCATCACGCCTGCCGCGGGCAACGCCATCCCCTTCCGGCTGGAAGATGAAAATGGTCGGGTGATAGGCAAAAGCGGCGGGGATACACTCACCATCTCACTCGACCTCCGTCCTGGCCCCAACCGCTTTATCCTGAGATCGGATCGGCCCGGACTCAACATTCAGAGACTGGGTATTGGGCATTAGCTATCGACGCCCACACTCCCCAATACCCAATATCCAATACCAACTATCCAATACCCAAAAAAGGAGCCCCAACCGTGACTCAAACCCAAAACTACATCACCCGCGACACCGAAAACATCTCCCCGTCCTACACCCGCAGCTATCCCTTTGTCATGGCCAAGGGCCGCGGCTCGGAAGTGTGGGATGTCGATGGCAAACGTTACCTCGATTTCGCCACCGGCATCGCCGTCACTAACACCGGCCACAGCCATCCCGCCGTGGTGCAAGCCATCAAAGACCAAGTCGACCAATTCCTGCACATATCGGGAACCGATTTCTACTATCCCAGCCAGATCAAATTGGCCGAGCGCCTGAACGAACTCGCGCCCATCTCCGGGCCCACCAAAGTCTTTTTCGGCAATTCCGGGGCGGAAGCAGTGGAAGCGGCCATGAAACTGGCCCGCTGGTACACCCGGCGTCCTCGCTACCTGGCGTTTTTTAGCGCCTTCCACGGACGCACATACGGTGCGCTTTCGCTTACCGCCTCGAAATACATCCAGCGCCAGGGTTTCGCGCCCCTGCTGCCCATGGTGTCCCACGCCTTCTATCCCAACACCTACCGCAATCGCTGGCCCGGCCAGGATGCGGGCGAAGCCGCGCTGGACTACATCGAAAACCACCTGTTCAAAACCACGGTCCCGCCCGACGAAGTCGCGGCCATCATCGTCGAACCGATCCAGGGCGAAGGCGGCTACATCGTCCCGCCCGACAACTTCCTGCCCGGCCTGCGCCGCATCTGTGACGAGCACGGCATCGTTCTGGTCTTCGACGAGGTGCAGACGGGGTTCGGTCGCACGGGCAAACTGTTCGCCACCGAGCACTTCGACGTAGAGCCGGACATCATCTGCCTGGCCAAAGGCATCGCCAGCGGCATGCCCCTGGGGGCCATCGTCGCTCGTGACGAAATCATGTCCTGGCCACCTGGCGCGCACGCCAGCACCTTCGGTGGCAATCCCGTATCCTGTGCGGCCAGTCTGGCCACGTTAGATCTGCTGGAAGGTGGATTGGTGGACATGGCTGCGGAGAGCGGCGCTTATCTGAAAGCCCGCCTGCGCGAGATGGCCGACCGCTTCCCGCAAATCGGCGATGTGCGAGGCAAAGGCCTGATGGTCGGGGCGGAGTTGGTCAAAGATCGGGAGAGCAAGGAGCCGGATCCCGACCTGCGCAACCTGGTTGTCGAGGTCTGCTACGAACACGGTCTGCTGATGCTAGGATGCGGAGCCAACTCATTGCGCTTCATCCCTGCGCTCAACATCCCCCGCGAGCTACTGGACGAGGGCCTGGATCTGTTCGAGCGGGCCT
>DUEF01000138.1 GCA_011176555.1 Caldilineae bacterium | reverse complement strand
TTGAAACATCCAAGATCATGCGCTTTGCGCTCACGGTGCTGGCCACAACCATTGTCATTCAGCTGATCGGCGCGGTGGCGCTGTGGCTACGCTGGCGCGTCACCTTGGGCAACCTGCGCGGCGCCTACATAGCCTTGTTTCATTCTGTCAGCTCCTTTTGCAACGCTGGCTTCGACCTTTTCAGCGGGACTGGCCCGGTGCTCTTTGGTTATGGCAGCGATCCCTATACGCTCATCGTGATGATGACGCTGATCATCATCGGCGGCTTAGGCATTATCGTTGGCCTCGACCTGCTCACTTACTACTGGGATCGACGGTTGTCGGTGCACACGAGACTGACCCTGATCCTGACATTGACTCTGTACATCTTCGGCATGATCGTCATTCCCCTGGATTTCGCCTTCGAGGGCACGGCCTTCGAGGGCATGAGTTTGGGCGAGCGATTTTGGGAGGGGCTGTTTACAGTCGTCTCTGCGCGCACCGCTGGCCTCACTATCATCCCCATGGATCAACTTGGACACGCCAGCGCCTTGACAATTTTGGTCTCGATGTTCATTGGCGGCGCTCCAGCGTCGATGGCCGGAGGCGTAACGATGAGCACCATCGTTGTACTTTTCGCGGCGGTTTACTCGACTGTGCGCGGCAACCCATATGCCGTTGTCTTTGGTCGCACGATACCTTTCGAGACCATCGCCAAGGCGGTCGCTATTATGACCGTCTCCTCCCTGCTCGTGTTCGTCGTTTCGTTGCTGTTGCTGGCGGAAATGTCTGGGACCTTCTTTTCCATCATCTTTGAAGTCGTCAGCGCTTTCTCCAACACCGGTTATTCCCTGGGAACCACGTCCGAGCTGAGCAGCTTTGGACGTTTGCTGATCGCGCTTACCATGTTCTGGGGAAGATTGGGCCCACTAACTTTAGTGGTTCTCCTGGCGCAGCGCGAACGCCCCACCTACGCTCGCTACCCATCTGAACAGATTGTGATGGGATAGCGTTCATCTCTTCATTCCCGTGACAGAAACTTATGTACACACCAAGCCTTCCCCAAAATAGACGCCGGCGCAGAAAACAAGAATTTCTGGTTATCGGCATGGGACGTTTTGGCGCCAGCCTCGCCAGACAATTGATTGAAAGTGGATACGATGTGCTCGCCATCGACTCTGATTTTCGCACGGTGGAACGACGTTCCGCGGCCATACCAAACATCGTTCAACTGGATTCCACCAACATCGAAGCCCTGCGCGAGATAGGCGCTGACTGCTTCGACACGGCCTTCGTCTGTATTGGCACGAACTTCGAAGCCAACATCATGACCACGGTATCGCTGCGCAAGCTGGGCGTCAAGCACGTGATCGTCAAAGTGCGCACCCGCACACAGAAAGAAATTTTGCTCCGTATTGGCGCCGACGAAGTCATCCTCCCGGAACACGAGGCCGGGGTGCGCCTGGCGCGGCGCATTGCCGGCAACTTCGTGGACTTCCTGGAAATCGGTCCGGACATGTGCCTGGTGGAAATCGTTTGCCCCGAGCGTTATGTCAATCACACACTCGCGGAAGCAGAGCTTCGCCGCAAATACGGCCTCACCGTCCTGGCCATTCGGCGTGGCGACACCGTCATCTCCAACCCGCCTGCCGACACCAAAATCGAATTCGGCGATGAATTGCTTGTGGTCGGCAAACTCGACGATGCTGAACGACTGTCGGCCTAATCTCACCCAGCATGAGTGTTTACCATGAACATAAATCTAAACAGTCTTCTAAAACCCGTCGCCCTTACGACCGCTGAAACCGTCGATAATCAAACGGTCATCATTCATCTAGGCGCTGGAACCTACTTCTCGCTCAACGCGACCGGCAGCTATCTTTGGAATCGTCTCGACGGAACGACTAGCCTGGAGGCCATCGCTGCGGAACTTGCGCAAACATACGGAATTGACGCGACAACAACAAACGCCGATGTACTCAATTTAGCCCAGGAGCTTTACGCAGAAGGCCTGCTGGAAACTGCCTGACTCCACCGCGGGGATACAAGAACAGAGAACGTTATTGCGAAAAATTGCAGTAAAGTGCCTGTGCAATTACAATAAAGATGTCACAATCCGTCCAGAAGTTTTCTCGAAGGAGACCTCGAATGATGGTTATTGCATCGGCATTCTCGCCCCTCACCCCCCAGCTCCACATTCCCGACGGCTTTCTCAGCACCGCCGTCACCCTGGTATTTTGGCTGATCACCATCGCATTTGTGTCCATCGCCGCCCGGCGGTTGCAGCATGATTTCGATGAACGGCTGGCGCCCTTGATGGGCATCTTAGCCGCCTTCATCTTCGCCGCCCAGATGATCAACTTCCCGGTGGCGGGAGGGACATCAGGCCATTTGTTGGGCGGAGCCCTGGCCACTATCATTTTGGGCCCCTGGGCCGCCATTCTTGTGATGACGGCTGTTATCGGCGCACAAGCGATTCTTTTTCAAGATGGCGGGCTCCTGGTCATGGGCGCCAACATCTTCAACATGGGCATCCTCACAGCTTTGATCGGTTTTGGGCTATATCGCAGCGCCGCCGGTCGCAGCCGACGCACCAAATTGCTCGTCGCTGGCGCCGCCGCCTGGCTATCTGTGATGGCCGGAGCGCTGAGCACATCCCTGCAACTGTGGCTGAGCGGCACATCTACGCTGAACATCGTCATGCCGGCGATGTTGGGCGTCCACGCCCTGATTGGCGTCGGTGAGGCTCTGATTACGGCCGGAGCACTGGCCTTCATCATGCAGACACGCCCGGATCTCTTAAGCGATGCCGAAGTGACGCAGAGAGGCGGCAGGGCCTGGATAGTGGTCGGCGCAGTCATCACGCTGGCGGTGATTCTCCTGGCCCCCCTGGCCTCCGCCAACCCCGACGGCCTGGAGCGCGTCGCCGAAGACTACGGCTTTATCAACGCCGGCCTCGATTCACCCTACCAGATACTGCCTGATTACACCATCCCCCTGTTGGGAGAGACCTCGCTATCCACCATCATCGCCGGCGCTATCGGCGCGGTCGTCGTAGCAGGCCTCGTGATCTTACTCGCCCAGTTCCTGCGGAAAAGCGCTTCTTCCGACCAACAACTGGCGACCGACTGATCGCTCCTCCCCATGCAAACCAGCGCCTTTGACCGCTATCAAGCAGGTGACAGCGCCATCCACCGCCTTGATCCGCGCGTCAAGGTGATTATCACCGTGTTGTTTGTCCTTTCCAACGTGCTCATCCCAGACGGCGCTTGGCTGGGATTCGTTCTGGCGCTGACGATGATTTTGATCATCACCAACTGGGCGGGGTTAGCGTGGGATTTTGTTCTCAAACGCTCCTTGATCGTGCTGCCATTTGCTCTGGCCGCCGTGACCGTGATCTTTGCGGTTCCGGGCGTTGCTCTGGCAAGCATCCACATCGGCCCCTGGACGCTGACGCCCACCGACGCCGGCCTCATTCGTTTCATCAGCATCCTCGTGCGCAGTCTGCTTTCCGTGCAAATGGCGATCTTACTCACGGCCACTACGCCTTTTCCCGACCTGATTCATGCGCTCCGCCATCTGCGCTTGCCCCAACCGCTGGTGGCGACCCTCTCGTTCATGTACCGCTACTTGGCTGTGCTCTCTGACGAGACAACCCGACTGCTGCGGGCCCGTCGAGCGCGTAGCGCTCAACAACCGGGTATGCACAGCGGCGGCCCCTTGCTTTGGCGGGCGCGAGTGGCCGGGAACATGGTGGGGCAGCTCTTCCTGCGCAGCCTGGAACGAGGCGATCGAGTCTACAAGGCGATGCTGGCGCGCGGCTACACCGGCCATCTCTACACCCTCAACCCCCACGTCATGCAGCGCCACGACTGGCTCATGGCCGCCCTGGCGCTGGCCGTCCTGGCCGCCATCCAAATCCTAAGCAGACTCTAAAGCCCCATGCCCATCATTCACCCCGACGCCTCGACCCAAGCGATTCAGCAGCGGCTGGCTGAAACTGCTGCCGCGCCTACGCTGCGCGTCGAACGCCTGGATTACACTTATCCCGACGGCCACAAAGCGCTGAGCGACGTTTCGTTGGACATCCAGGAGGGGGAAAAAGTGGCGCTGGTGGGGCCAAACGGGGCAGGCAAGAGCACCCTCATCCTCAATTTGAACGGCATTTTCCGGGGAGAGGGCCGGGTGGAGGTGGCAGGCATGACGGTCGAGAAACAGAATCTGCCGGTGGTGAGAGCGCTGGTGGGGCTCGTTTTCCAGAATCCGGACGATCAACTCTTCTCGCCGACGGTGTTCGAGGATGTCGCCTTTGGCCCGTTGCACATGGGCTTGCCCGAAACGGAAGTCTACGCCAGGGTGCAGGAGGCGCTGGCGCAGGTGGGCATGAGCGACTACGTCCAACGCCTGTCCTACCATCTCAGCATGGGCGAGAAAAAACGCATTGCCATCGCCACGGTTTTGGCCATGCACCCCAAAATCCTGATCCTGGACGAGCCGTCGTCGGGACTCGATCCCCGTTCTCGACGCCAGCTCATCAATTTGCTACGCAAACTTCCACTAACCATGCTGGTCTCCACCCACGATATGCTCATGGTGAAAGACCTATTCCCGCGCATGGTGATCATGGACGAGGGCCGTATTGTGGCCGACGGCCCTACCGCATCCCTTTTCGACGACACAGACCTGCTCGAAGCCCACGGTCTCGAACGTCCGCATTGTTGAGGAAGCGTTACCATGACCCACCACACCCTCGATTACGCCAATCGCATCCGCCAGCAGGGCTATCGGCTCACCCCGCAACGAGAATTGGTGCTCGACGCGGTGTGTGAAGGCGGCGGCCACACCAGTTTCGATGAAATCCAACGCAGGGTGCAAGCCCGGGCGCCCGCAGTCAATCGCTCGACCATCTACCGCACGCTCGAATTCCTGGAAAAGCTAAACCTGGTGGTCGTCGCTCACATCGAGGGTCGGACGCTATACGAAATCGCCCACGCCAGGCCGCATCACCACTTGATATGCAGCCGCTGCGGCGCCGAGATCGAGATCGACGAAACGATGCTGACGCCCGCGTACGACCGCATCGCCGAACGCACCGGCTTTGTGGTTCACGCCGACCATCTGGTGCTGAGCGGCCTGTGTGGGGAGTGCAATGCTAAGTAAGCGTCCAAGAATATGTTCCCGTTTGGGGCAAGGGGTCTGCTACGCTTTATCCACCTCGATGGTGCGATTCGCCTTCTTGTCTTCGATGGCCTGGGCGTAAACATCGAGCATTTGCCGCGCCTTCGCCATGATATCGAAACTCTGGGCCTTGCGCGTCGCGCCATCCTTCAAACGCGCGTACAGGGCCGGATCGTCGAGCACTTTCAGGATGGCCTGGGCGAGTGCATCGCTGTCATTTTCGGTCAGCAAACCCTGCTCGCCGTCGGTCACTTCGTCACTGGTGCCGGTGGCGTCCACTGCCACAACCGGCAGTCCGGCTGACATCGCCTCCATCGTCACCAGTCCCTGCGTCTCGGAAATCGAAGCGAAAACGAACATATCGGCCGCTTTCAGGTGGGCGGGCACAGCATCCATAGGAACCAGCCCCGTAAACTGCACTTTGTCACCGATGCCAAGTTTTGCGGCGTATTCCTCCAGCTCATTGGCTTGCGGCCCGCTGCCGATGAGTACGAGACGCACATCGTGGCGCTGTTCGCACACTTGCGCCATCGCATCGAGCAAGGTCGTCCAGTTTTTCTCTGGCGCCATCCGCCCGATTGAAACCAGCACTTTGTCCTGTCCCCAACCGTATTTTTCGCGAATAGCCTGGCCGTCCGCTTGCTGGTAGGGACGCAGATCGATGCCTGTGGGCACGGCGGTCACCGGCCCCCGCACGCCGACATCCAGCAGCATTTGGCGGATGCTTTCGGTGGGCGTGACGATGTGATTGCACAGCCGGAGATAGCGGGCCACGCTGCGCGTGATCACTGATTTGACGAATGCCTGGCTGAAAGGCACATAATGGCTGTACATGTCGTAGCGGGTGTGGAAAGTGAACACCAGGGGCAAACCTAAATCCTTGGCCTTGGTGGCCGCCACATCGCCGAGCAAGGTGGGATGGTTGCTGTGAATGACATCGAGCTTCAAAACAGGCAGGACGCTGTTGATCGAATGTGACACCGGCAGCACGGCCGAATAATCGACGGTCGGGATTTTCACGGCGGGATAGCGGAACACGAACGGCTCTGTGTCCTCATAATCTCGCGCTTCCTGGGCGAAGATGAAGACATTGTGCCCCATGCGCGTGAAGGCGTCTCGAAAACTGCTAACCGAGCGCACGACGCCATTGACGTTCGGCTTGTAGGTGTTGGTGAAATGGGCGATGTGCATGCGTTCTTTCATGGTGCTCCTCTCTCGAATATGGGAATTTGGGATATGGTTCATTCTCGGGCAAAATGATCTGGCTCTTCTGGATCTCGTGGGGTTATCTTGGGCCCCGTGTTGCGTAGTGCGTGTTCCGTTGGGTTGGCCCCACGCAATACGCACCACGTAACACGCATTTCTTCACGCAACCCCCTGAATTCCAAAAGAGCCTGGGTGCTTGGGCGCAACCTTCTCAGATCGAGACTCCAACATCACGCCGGGGTTCACCTGGGGCCGGTACAGCGCCGACGCGCCCGCCTCGCGCAAGGCCGCTTCCAACGGCGAGGCGTCAGCCCACGGCCACAGGGCGATGATCGTGCCCCCGTCGCCTGCGCCCGCCAACTTGGCGCCCAGCGCTCCCGCGGCCAGCGCCGCCGCAATCAAGCGTTCGTTCGACTCGCCCGAACCGCCCAGGTCGCGTTGGATGGCGTGGTTTTCGTTCATAAGCTGGCCCAACGTGGCCCAATCGGCCAGGAGCAGCGCTTTTTTGCCCATCCTGGCGATTTCGGAAATGCGTTTGTAGCTGTCCACCACCAATTGTTCTCCCTCCAGCCATCGTTCCCGCAACGGCCTGTGCACTGCGCCCGACGAATGCTGCACGCCGGTGTAAGCGAGGATGAAGGGCAGGGACGGCACATACTCCGCCAACGGCTCCACTGTGCCAAAAAGCTCCGCTTCGGCGTTGCGGTAAAACTGCTTGCCCCGAAAATCCAGGTAGTTGAGGCCGCCAAACGTGCACATGTAGGCGTCCTGGTAGCCGCACACGACCTTCAGGTAGTTCAGTTCGATGTGGCGAGCCCGTTCGGCCAGGCGATAGCGACTGATCGACTCGCCCTGCCAGGCCGACAGCGCTTGCACCAGGGCCACCACCAATGCGGTCGAACCGGCCAGGCCGCTGCGCAACGGTATCTCCGATTCGTAGCGCACGCGGCATTGCAAAGCGGGCAGGTGCATGTAGTCGAGGATGGCGCGCGCCAAATCGAAATAATCCTGGCGGGGGCGAAGGTCGTTGTAGCCGGTGATTGCGAGCGTCTGCCCGTTCGTCTCCAGCAAAAGCCCCTCCTCCGGGGTGATCACGACCTGCGCTCGCATGTCCACCGAGCAGGAGAGCACACTGCCGCCGTACATGTCGGTGGGATTGCCGATGATGCCGCAGCGGCCCGGTGCTGAGCACTCGATGCGGCGGTTCTCAGAGTTCATAGGCCTTTTCTCTGATGTACTTACGCACCAGATAGCCGTAGCGCTCATCGGCCAGGGCGAAGTCGATAAAGGTGCGGAAGTAGCTCTCGAAGTTGCCGACATCGTAGCGCCGCTCGTCGGGGTGCAGGAGCCAGGCGTACACGGGCTCGCCCATGCGAACCAGCACATTGATGGCGTCGGTCAGTTGGATTTCGCCTTTGCGGTCGGGGGCGGTGCGGTCGAGCGCAGCGAAAATGGCGGGACTGAACACATAGCGGGCGGCGATAGCGAGGTTGGTGGGGGCCGTGCCGGGCGGGGGTTTCTCCACGATGTCGGTGATGGCGACCGGTTGGCCGGGAGAGGGCTCGAAACCATCGATGCTGACGATGCCATAACGGAAGGCTTCCTCAGGCGGCACTTGCTCCACGGCGATCATCGCGGCAGCGCCCAGATCGAGATGGGCTTGCATCATGGCTCGCAGCGGTGCGGCGGGGTCGGCGGCGGCGATCAGGGAATCGCCCAGCGCCACCACGCAATGATCGTCGCCCACGAACTCTTTCCCCAACGCAATGGCGTGCCCCAGGCCTTTGGGCGAGCTCTGCCTCGTGTAGAAAAAGCGGGACGCCCCTTTGGCGAGAAAGGCGAGGTCTTCCAGGACGATCTCGTTGCCCGCCTGTTCCAGGGCAGCAATCATCTCCGGCTCCGGATCGAAATGGTCCTCGATTGTGCGCTTGCGGCGACCGGTGATGAGGAGGATCTGCCGCAGTTGGGCTGCCTGTAATTCTTCGACGACGAATTGCACGGCCGGTTTGCGCCCCACCGGCAGCATCTCTTTGGGTTGCGATTTGGTGGCGGGCATGAGGCGCGTGCCCAAACCGGCGGCCGGGACAATCGCTTTGGTAATGGGAAGACTCATGAAAGTGTGCTCCTCTTCAGGGGATGGCGAAGCGATCCTCGCCGTGTGCGTCATTGTAGCACCGCTCCCGCGTACGCCCAAAGCGGCTGAGTTGACGTTGGTCGCGTTTAGGCAGTAAGATGACGCTAAGACGCCGCCGAGTTACGAATCCGACTCGTCGTTTTTTGAATAACGAACTCACTCAATATCCAGTAGCAAATAGCCAATATCGAACACTGAAAATGCAACCAACTATCATCATCACAGGCGCATCCCGCGGACTGGGCGCGGCCACGGCCCGACAGTTGGCCCAACTCGGTGCGAATCTCGTTCTCAACGCCCGCTCAGAGCGACTTCTGACGGCGCTGGCCCACGAAATCAACGAGCAAGGCGGCCAGGCGCTGGCTGTTGCCGGCGATGTCAGCCAGCCCGCTGTCTGCGATGCGCTCGTGGCTGCCGCCCTGGAGACATTTGGCGGCGTCGATACGCTCATCAACAACGCCGCCGTGCTGGAGCCGATCGCCAGCATCGCCGAGACCGACGTCCGGGCCTGGCGACGCCATATCGACATCAACCTCATCGGGCCTTATCTGCTCACCCGGGCCGCATTACCCTCGCTACGCGAGCGACATGGCCGCGTGATCAACGTCTCCAGCGGCGCGGCCGTCTCGGTGCTGGCGGGCTGGTCGGCTTATTGCGCCTCGAAAGCGGCGCTGAACCAGCTCTCGGCGTCGGTGGCGCTGGAAGAGCCGGATGTCACCTCGCTGGCTGTACGTCCGGGCAAGGTCGATACCGACATGCAGGCTGTGCTGCGCCAGGCCGGGGCCACGGGCATGGCGTCAGCGGATCATCGCCGTTTCGTTCAACATTTCGAAAAAGGGGAGTTGCTGCCGCCGGAACGGCCGGCCGCAGCTCTGGCCGCGCTGGCCCTGGCCGCCCCCCACGACTGGAGCGGACAGTTCATCAGTTGGAATGATCCGCAGGTGCAGATGTTAGTGCAATCAAGGATCAAAGATTAAAGATTAAGGAAGCGCCTCGCATGGCAGCCTTCAATCTTTGATCTTTGATCTTTGATCCTCCCCGAAAGTAACTGTACAGGTCACCGTCACTTCGACGACCAGCGGGAGGCCTGTCCCGAGCGGAACGAGGGAACTAATCCCCTCGCCATGAGAAATCTTCCTCCGCAATGGGGGGATGTCTCACATCCGTTCGACATGACTCAAAAAGAGCGACCTCACCTGTATAGTCACCCCGAAAAAGGAAAATCTCACCTGGAATACCGAAATCTGGGCCGCAGTGGCCTTAAAATCAGCGGGATCAGCCTGGCGGAAGATGTGCTGGCTGAAATCGAAACGATCCTGGCGTGACGCGCAGTCTCTCAATCCGCAATCCGCAATCCGCAATCCTCAATCCGCAATGACTCTCTACCCCCTTCGCCTACAACGCAAACTCGACTATCGACTCTGGGGCGGCCAACGCCTGGCCCGGTGGCTCGACCTGCCCGAACCTCTCCCCACCGATCTCGCTGAATCCTGGCAGGTGTATGAATCCAACCAGGTGCTCAACGGCCCCCTGTCCGGACGCACGCTGGCCGAGGTGACCAGGGCATACGGCGCTGATCTGGTAGGAACCCTCAGCATCCCCCGCTACGGCCTGGACTTCCCCCTGCTGGCGAAATTCCTCGACGCCAACGCCAAGCTCTCCATCCAGGTGCATCCCGACGACGCCTACGCCCACAGCGTGGAGGCGCACACCGGATTCCACGGCAAAACCGAAGCGTGGTACATCCTCCACGCGGAGCCCGGCGCACAACTCGTTTACGGCCTCAAGCAAACCACCGCCCGAGACAGCTTCAAGCAGGCCGTGGCCGACGGCGCGCTGGAAGAACTGCTCAATTATGTCGATGTGGAAGCGGGCGATGTCGTTTTCGTGCCGGCCGGCACCCTGCACGCCATCAACGAAGGCATCCTCCTGTTCGAGATCCAGCAGAAATCAGACCTGACCTACCGCATCTACGATTACAACCGTCGCGACGCCCGTGGCAACCTGCGAGAATTGCATCTGGACAAGGCGCTCGATGTGTTGCACTTCGGCCCGCCCACACAGGAAAAAACGCCGCCACTCAGCCTCGCTCCCGGCCGAGATTTGCTCGTGGCTTGCCCCTACTTTGCCCTGGAACGACACCGTTATGTCGAGTCCCGACCTTTCCGCACTCGCCCCACCAGCTTCGAGATCTGGACGTTGGTCGAGAGCCGGGCGACGGTGGCGGGAGAAAAGCTCAAGGCCGGGGATTCGCTCGTCCTGCCCGCCAGCCTCGGCGACTATGACATCGATCCCGATCCGGATTGCACGCTCTTGCGCTGTTATGTCCCCGATCTGGCGACGGATTTGCTGGAGCCATTGCGCGAGTTGGGTTACGATGAAGCGCGGATTATGCAAACTGTGCGGTTGACGTGAAATACAACCCCGGTAGGGTCGAAAAGCTACGCTTCCTCAAACTTTTTCAAATACCGCACCAACCCCGACGCCTGCATGTATGAGGGCACGACAACCTCGTAGCGATGAACCGCGTCGGGATCGCAGCCATCGGCGACGGCCTGCGCCGCCACCCACTGCTGGAGATCGGCGGTCATTTCCCCGGCGCTCTCGCCCTTTTGCCAGCGCGGACGCACAAAATCAACGTAAGCGTTCAAATTCGTGGCCACACCGTCCAAATGTCGCAACGGATCGCCATCCACCGGCCCGAAATGGGTGGGGAGCAAACGATCTGGCCGGAGTTCGCGCAAACGGTCGAGGCTGGCAAGCCAGGCGGGGACATCGATCTCCGGTGGGGGCGTGGGCAGGCGGATATGGTCGTAGCCGGGCAGGCGCACAGCCGCCACATCGCCGGTGAAACAGAGGCCATCGAGCAGGTAGGCCATGTGATGGTAGGCGTGTCCGGGCGTGTCCAGGGCCTGAATGCGCAGTCCAGCCGCTTCGATGATGTCGCCATCCTGCAAAACACGGATTTGATCTGCGGGCACAGGCAGGGTTTCGCCCCAGAGCGGGTCCATCAGATCGCCGTAGATGCGCTTGGCGGAGCGCAGCAAGCGGCTGGGATCGGCCAAATGCGGCGCGCCGACATGGTGAACATGCACGCGCGCCCCGGTCTCGCTGGCCAACTCACCAGCGGCCCCGGCATGATCGAGGTGGATGTGCGTGACGAGGATGTCCGTGATCTCGCCGGGCTCGATGCCCAGATACTCCAGGCCGCCCCAGAGATTGTCGATGGTGGAGCCGGGGCCTGTTTCGATCAGGGCGACGCCTGTGGGCCCGCGCAGGACATAGCTGGCGATGATTTCGGGTTGACCTTGGAAATAGAGATCGATAATTTCGTACATCGGGGCGCTCCGCAAAATGTGCGTAAATTTCGTAAAACATCATGCGTAAAACGTAAACGCTCAACGCTTTTGAGGAAATCCAGGCCGCAGCGGGAGGGAAGACGAAATCATTGCGTTTCACGTTTTACATCTGAAGGTTACAGCACGATGTTGACGAAGTCAAAGTTACACATGCGCCTCCAGCTTTGCTCAGCACCACCACATCTTCTACAATGCCTGCCATCACATCGATATTCCGACCATCCAACTCAACCCAACCATTCACCAGACAACTACCCAGGCGGCTCTCCTTATGAACCTTCACGGCATCATCCCAGCCTGCATCACTCCCTTCATCGACGGCAAAGCATCACCCGACGCAGTGCAGCACAACATCAATCGCTGGCTAACTGCGGGCGTACACGGTTTGCTGATCTTCGGCAGCACCGGCGAATTCCCCTACGTGACAGATGACGAGCGGCGAGCCATCCTCCAGGCCGCGCGCGCCGCCACCCCCTCTGACCGCCTGCTTCTGGCCGGTTGCGGAGCCGAAAGCACGCAACAGACATTGCGCAACCTGCAATGGGCCGCCGAAGATGGCGCTGACGCCGCCCTGGTTGTCACCCCCGTTTACTACACTCGTGGCAAAACCGAGGCGCAACGCCGTTATTTCCTCACCCTGGCAGCCGCCAGTCCTATCCCGGTCATGATCTACACCGTCCCCGCTTTCACCGCCTATGATCTCCCGGCCGATCTGATTCTCGAACTGGCGCAACACCCGAACATCATCGGCATGAAAGAATCTACGGGAGATCTGAGGAAGGTCACATCGCTGGTCAACCAGAAATCCGCTGATTTCACTTTGTTCGCCGGCAGCCCCAATCTCATCTTCCCCGCCCTCGCCCTGGGCGCTGAGGGCAGCATCACTGCCCTGGCCAACATCATCCCCGAAATTATGGTTACGATCTGGCAGGCTGTGCAGACGGGCGAACTAACGCGGGCGGCAACGTTGCAAAAAGTGGTGACGCAGCTTTACGATGACATCATCGGCTACGGCATCCCCGGCTACAAGGCCATTCTCGCGCAGCGAGGATTCATGCCTGGCGAGCCGAGATCGCCGCTGGCGTCGCTGGCCCCGGAAGCTGCGCCGTTGGTCATTCGCGCCTGGGAGCAGGCCATGAACCGGGCCGGGTTCTAACGCATCGTTCGGGTCCAGTTCGGCGGAGGTCGCCAGGAAGATGGCCGGGATCAATTGGTCACTTTGGTCGAAGATGACAAGTTCCCGAAAAAGCGCTATACTTCAAAGGAATATACAACCGCCAAGCGCAGCCCTCACAACTGCTGTTGATTTTCGATAGCGTCATTGCTTATGTCGCCCCACCTCGTTCCCCCCACTCTCAACACTTGAGGAGGTCGACCATGATCTCAGTTTCACTCTTGGATAGGATGAATGCTTCTCGGCCAATCATCGCGTCATTGTTCCTCGCGGCGCTGCTAAGCGCGTTGTTGACGCTGGCTGGATGCGTCGCCCCGAATGAGACGCCCACTGCCGCCGCCGATCTACTTCCTGGCTCAGCAGACGTGATCACAGGCGTAGCGACTGTCGAAGAGATCGAAATTAATCTGTTGGAATCTTTCCCGGTTCAGGTTCAGGTGCTGGTCAGGGGCGTCCTACCCGACAGTTGCACCACGATCGGCGAAACGAACATCGAGCGCACCGACAACACCTTTCATGTCACCGTCACCACTGTCCGCCCGGCGGTGGCAGAATGCGAAGATGTCGAACTGGCCTTTGAGC
Organism: Caldilineae bacterium; assembly: GCA_011176555.1. Lineage (GTDB taxonomy): Bacteria > Chloroflexota > Anaerolineae > J102 > J102 > DUEF01. The sequence continues at coordinate 3,788 of DUEF01000138.1, read as the reverse complement.
AGACTATCGCCCTCGACGCAAAAGGCTTGCCCGCGGGGACTTATGATGTCGATGTGAACAGCTTAAAATCGAGTTTTGAATTGAGCGTGGACAACGCCGCACTCCCGGAACCCAGCACCCCGGCGCCCACTGCGGATCAGGAGGACGCCACCTCAGAGCCGCAGCCAGAAATCTCCGGCGCCGCCAGTGCTGCACGAAATGTGATGGCGAAAACGCTCAAAGTCAAAGCCGAGGACATCGAGATCGTGTCTGAAGAACAAGTGGACTGGCCTGACGCCTGTTTGGGGCTGGCGAAACCAGAAGAATCCTGTCTGCAACAGATCACGCCAGGCTATAAGGTGACATTACGACACGAAAACACCACCCACGTGTACCGCACAGATGAAAGTGGCGAGGTGGTGCGAGAAGAGTCGGTGGAAACGGTGGAACCCACTACGCCAACGGAAACAGAATCCCCGGCCACCGAAAAAACATGCACAGATCGCATCGCCTTCGTGCGAGACATCACGGTTCCCGACGGAACCAAGGCCCCGCCCAACAAGGAATTCACTAAGACCTGGCGGCTGAGAAACGCGGGCACATGCACATGGGACACCTCCTACGATGTCGTTTTCGTGGAAGGAGATCAGATGGGCGGGCCAGATGAAACGCCGCTGCTCATCGAAGTGCCCCCGGGCAAGACCCTCGACGTATCGGTTCGCCTGACATCTCCCAGCAAAAAAGGAACTTACAAAGGATTCTGGGGCATCCGCAATGGCCAGGGCGAGGTCTTTGGTCTGGGCAAGCAAGGCAAAAACCCCTTCTGGCTACAGATCAGAGTGACCAAAAATGCACCTGCGGCCAAGAAACCAACGGGAGGCTCCATCAGCGGTTTCACCTGGCACGATCTCTGCGCGTCAGATAGTACAGGGGATGCAAGATGTGTGTCATCTGCCGGCGGCGCAGTCGCCAATGGCGTTTACGACGAAGGTGAGCCGCGCATCGGCGGCCTGGAGGTGAAGTTGGGCAAAGGAACCTGTCCTGCCACCGGTCTCGCCGCCGTCATCGCAGACGCCCAGGGAAATTACAGCTTCGAGAAACTGGCGACTGGCGTGTACTGCGTGTCCATCGATGCGGAATCCGACTACAACAAACATATTCTCCTACCCGGCGCCTGGACCTACCCGCCCGGCTCGAACGGCCAGAGCACCGTCAAGGTTGTTGCCGGTCAGACGAGCCAGGCGATCTCAGATGTGAATTTTGGCTGGGATTACGAATTCGCACCCTGAAAATAGCAGATGTCATGGAAGCGCAGGGATCACCCAGCGATTTCATGGCGGGGCACTGCCGATCAAGCAACAGTATGAATTCTATACAAAATCCAACCCTGGTCGTGATGGCCGCTGGCATGGGCAGCCGTTATGGCGGACTGAAGCAACTTGACCCCGTCGGCCCTAACGGCGAACTGATCATCCATTATTCGGTGTACGACGCCCTGCGCTCGGGCTTTGACAAAGTGGCCTTCATTATCCGGGAGGATATCGAAACGGCTTTTCGGGAGCACATCGGCGAATCAATCGAAAAGCAATGCGAGACGGTCTACGTTCACCAGAAAACCACCGACGCGCCGCCTGGCCTCAATATCCCCATTGCTCGCCAAAAACCCTGGGGAACCGCCCATGCCGTTTATGCCGCCCGCTCGTCGATCAACACGCCCTTCGCCGTGATCAACGCCGACGATTTTTATGGACGAGCGGCTTTTCAGGTATTGGGAAACTACTTGCAAAACAGCATAGATCCTAAAAACGCCTACTGCATGGTTGGCTACCGCTTGGCAAACACCCTGACGGAGCACGGCCACGTCTCTCGCGGCGTCTGCGAGATCGATACAGATGATTATCTGCTTGGCATTGAAGAACGGTTACGCATCCAAAAGTTCGGCGACCGGGCCATGTACACCGAAGATGGTGAAAACTGGGTGGAACTGCCGATGGACAGCACGGTTTCGATGAACATGTGGGGATTCCCGCCCAGTTTTTTGGATGAACTAAGCGCCCGTTTCCCCCGGTTTATCCAACTGAACCGGGCCAACTTGCAAAAAGCGGAGTATCTGCTCCCGAATGTGGTGGGAGACTTGCTCGGGGAGCACAAAACCCGCGTCAAAGTCTTGCGGACTGATGCACAGTGGCACGGCGTCACTTATCGCGAAGATGCACCACTGGTCAGGCAAGCGATTCGCAGTCTGGTTGAGCAAGGCGTTTATCCCGCCAATTTGCAGACAACCGCTTGATACAAGAGGTGATCACACGAGCCAGCCAAGTCGGGGAACAGGCCCCCAGGCGATGGGAACTGCGTGCTGGCAGGGCCATGTGAGACGTCCCTTTGTCCCTTGATTTTTGATCCTCAAACGCTTTCGATCACCTCGTTCCACCGCATCAATCCGCAATTCGCAGCGCCGATCAACGCGGCCTTGGCGTTGGTGATGACGTGGACGGGCATCCTAACGAGTAGGTCGGTGAAGCGTCCCTTACGTAAAAAGCTCTGCATAAAATGCTGATGCTGCAAAGCGGGCAAAATACGGGGCGGAATGCCGCCTGCGATGTAGACGCCGCCGGTAGAAAGCACTTTCAGCGCCATGTTTCCGGCTTCAGCCCCCAAAATCGACACGAAAATCTCCAATGTTTCCGTGCACAACTCGCAGGACGGCTCTTGCTGCAGCGCTGCTGACACAATCACGGGCGTCGGATCGTCTGAGGCGACGAGCCGCAGCGCCAGCCAGGGAGGCTCCTCGGCGTAGCCGCTATCCTTGAGGTAGGCGTAGATGTTGGGGATACCCTTGCCCGAACACACCCGCTCATAACTGACATGATCCATACGGCGCAGGAGGAAGCGCAGCATCTCCATCTCCACGGCATTGCGCGGGGCGAAATCCACATGGCCGCCTTCCGAGGCATGGGCGTGATAGCGACCGCCATCCCAGGTGAGATAGGCCTCGCCCAGCCCCGTGCCCGGCGCCACCACGGCAATCGCTCCACCGGCGACCTTTTCCCCAACATTTAGCGTAAAAAGATCACCCGGCTCCAACACGGGAACAGCACTGGCGATAGCCTGCAGATCGTTCATCAGGACGACATCCTCAATCCCCAGCACATCCTGCAAATTGTGCTGATTGATCGACCAGGGTAGATTGGTGATTTCCGCCCGGCCCTCCAGCACCGGCCCGGCTACGCCGAAACAGGCACTGTCGATGGCATATTCATCGCAGCGCCCCACGAAGTCCTGCACCACTTTCGCCAAACTCGAATAGCCATCGCTAGGATAACGATGCTGCACGAGAGGTTGCCTGGGGCCGTTTTCAGGGGAATACACCCCCAGAATCGTTTTCGTCCCGCCAATATCACCGGCTAACAGCATATTTTTGCTCCTTGTCCATAACAGCATTTTGTCTGAGAACTGAAGTATAGCGAATCTGCCCAAATGTGTCCACGCTCATTGGGCTTCTGTCAGCCATTGCCGTAAAAACGTCTGGTCGAGAGAACCGAGACATCCCCGAGAGGTGACGCCCACTCGTCATGCGTAGATGAACGCTATCGCCCAGAAGGGGCATAAGTAATCATTTCCACACGTTTTTATTCAGAATAGCAAAGTAACTTTTACGTCCCAGTATTGACATTTTCTTCTGAATCCGGTATCCTGACAACATCGCTTTTGACATCAGTACCCTCACCCCCTTCCAGGAGAAAATCATGGTAAAAGAATTCAAAGAATTTCTGATGCGCGGCAATGTCATGGACTTGGCCGTGGCTGTT
>DUEF01000137.1 GCA_011176555.1 Caldilineae bacterium | reverse complement strand
AGATTGCGCCAGTCGATGCGCTCGGCGCTGAGCGGATCCAATTCCTGCAGGCGGGCGAACACCGCCTCTTTGCCCTCCCTCCGGGCTTGTTCCTCCAACAGCGAGCGTAGCTCGACCTGCGGTGCAACTTCCGGGATCTGCCAGCCCTCCACCACCGCCCGCACGTACTGGCCCGTCCCGCCCACCAGCAATGGCAACCGCCCCCGCTGGTGAATGCCATCGATAGCGGCGTAAGCCAATTTTTGGTACTCGCCCAGCGTGATGGTCTCGTCCGGGTTTCTTATGTCGAGTAGATGGTGAGGAATGAGCGATTGCTCGCTGGCGGTCGCTTTGGCCGTGCCGATGTCCATGCCCCGGTACACCTGCCGCGAATCGGCGGACACGATCTCCCCACCCAGCGCCTGCGCCAGTTCCAGCGAGACCGCCGTCTTGCCCACCGCAGTGGGCCCGACAATGACGACAAGAGAGTCTACCACTCAACATCAAGCAGGCAAAAGCGCCCTTTGCTCCACCAACTTTTCTTGAAGCCAAAGATTGACCAGCGTCTCGACAGTCACGCCACGCATGCTCGCCTGATCTTCGATTTCGGACAAGAGATCAGGCTCGATGGCAATGGAAGACGCAAATTCTATCTTGACATCTGGCGCATCCGAGTCGAAATCTGTAAAATCGTGCGTATCCCAGAACGCACCGATTTCTCTCAGCGTGCTGGCTTCCGAAATACTGCTTTTCCTATTTTCTGCCATAGCGTTTCCGCTCCTTGCGAGTCATGTCTCTTGCACTAATGATAATGGCTGTGTAACTATCCGGTTTGTGAACGAAAAATACTGCAAGATAACGGCCTGAAAATGTCTGCCCGAATGCTGAGTAGACATCTTCGCCCCAAACATGCCCTTTTTCAGCAAACCGGATGCGTGGCATACCAACCAGCACTTGCCGCACTTCTCGCAGTGTGACACTGTGCTTCGCTTCTAACTTTTCTTCGATGTAATCGGGGCAAATGATGAAATCGATATGAATCATCTATGCTACTCGCTGGGTTGATATTGTCAGCATCCTAATTCAGGATAGCATTTTTCGCTGATACAATCAAGACGAGCGCTACCAACAGTCCACCGCTTCCCGCCAGTAACTGACCCGCAGCAGCCGCCCCGACCGGTCTAGCTCCACGCCGACCACATCGATGCGGATGTAGCCTTCCCAGCCGGTGGCTTCGATGTAGGCCTGGGCCAGCGCGCACAACTTGCGCTGCTTGGCCTCGTTCACGCCTTCCTCTGGCAGGCCCGCCGCCCGCCCGCGCCGGGTCTTCACCTCGATCACGGCCACCACATCGCCCTCCTGCGCCACGATATCGATCTCGCCCACCGGGCAGCGCCAGTTCCGGGCCAGGATGGTGAGGCCCTCCCGTTGTAGCTTCTCGACGGCCAAGCGCTCGCCCATCGCGCCCAGGCCTTTGCGTGCGTCCTTCATGATCAGCCGAACCGCAATTCCATCGCTGCGAGATCGATCACAGCTTTCGTGACGCTCAAAAAATCCATCCCCAGGATGCCATTGATCTCAAAACCATAATCCATTCCCCCCACATCGATTCGATAGTTGTGCATCACCATCTCGCCGACTTGAATAGAATCCACTTCACGCGTGAAAACAATCTCACCTCCCCCTACACCCCGAATCCTCCTAAGCAAATCATCGGATCTCGGTCTAATGTGAACGGCGTCCAAGACATCCGCCGATAAGACAGTCGATGCAGAACCTGTGTCTACCAAAACCCGGGGGATGAACAGTTTTCTTCCGCCATACTCGATACTTAAACCGACAAACGGGAGTCTATGCACTATTTGCAAACGCATGATGATCCATCCTGATCCCAAACCAATAGCTTTCTCGAATATCCAGGTCTTCTCGACTGGTATGAACAAAATACAGCTCTCGTTGGGGAAACTCCCTGTGTAACTGGCGATATTTATCCATGGCGCTACTTCCGTCCGCACAAGTATCGACAACGGCCAAACGGTCAAGACGCCGCCGACTATCGGGTGTCGTGTGCGCCTCCAGCGCCTCGATAACCAGCCACTGGTCAGGATATGCTGTCCGAATCTCGTTCCATTGCATGATTCAACCTCCTGGAAACAGTATCAACTCAATCGCCTCGGCCAGACTTTTCGCCTGCGTCCGTCCCAGGCCATTTGAGCAGTGAACAGGCATTGCTTCGTTCACCTCCTCCCCTACTTTATCACGTCTCCAAGGGCAGCCGCAACTGCAGCAGCGGCGCCCAGGTGCGACGATGGATGGGCGTAGGACCGAGGCGGTCGAGAGCCGCGCGATGCTGAGCCGTGCCGTAACCTTTGTGCCGGGCGAAACCATAACCCGGCCATTGCGCTTCCATCTCGACCATCAGTCTGTCCCGATGCACTTTGGCGATGATGGAGGCCGCGGCGATGGACAGCGACGCGCTCTCGCCCCGTTTGATGCGCTGCTGCGGCCACGCGCCCAGGGGCCGAGGGATGTAATCGATCAGGAGATGGTCGGGTCGAGTAGGCAATTGGGCCAAGGCCATCGTCATGGCCGCGTAAGTCGCTGTCAGGATGCCGATGCGGTCGATCTCGCTGGCCGGGATCACGCCCACGCCCACGGCCGCGGCGGTCTCGTAAATCCGGCCATACAGCCGCTCCCTGGTCGCGGGAGAGAGGCGTTTGGAGTCATCGACCTCGGCCAGGGATGCAACCAGCAGGTCGGATTCAGGCGGCAGGATCACGGCTGCGGCCACCACCGGCCCCGCCCAGGCGCCACGGCCCGCCTCATCCAGACCAGCGACAGTTTGGCCCGCCAGCCAGCAACTAAGTTCCTTCTTCAGTCGTGATGGCATCTGCGAAGCAGTTCCTTAGCTCCAAAGTTTCTCATCCAGAACACCAGTTTTCTTCTGGCAGCTGGTCAAATATCTGCGTAGCCATGTGATTTCTCCTGAGATCATTTTATCACATCTCCGCCTGCTTACCCACCCTAACCGCCAAAGAGCGTCATGATTTCACCCAAACATAATCCTGGCTTGAGTCCCGGCTTTTGCCTTCTCATCCTAAACTGTTTATGGCTTGTCGGCTCTTCTACAACCAGACAGAGATCATCGACATCGCGGCATCATTCGAGTAAACTCATAGTGACACCTTCCTGATTAGGATAAACTCCACGACACAACGCGACACAAGCAACCAATACCCGAGAGTTCTTATGTCCTCATCTACTATCCGAAATCCACAAGCATCCCCCGATCGCCCGAAATACCAAACGTTCTCTGGCCGTCTCATCCGCGCCGGCAAGGCCGAAGGCGAAGCCTTGGTCAGCCCCGCGCCCATCGGCTTCCTCGGCGGCGTCGATCCTGACACCGGCCAGATTCTGGACCCCAACCATCCGTTGCAGGGCCTGTCCATCGCCGGAAAAATCCTGGTTTTCCCGCATGGTAAAGGCTCCACGGTCGGGTCGTACACGATTTTGCGCCTGAAAAAGGCTGGCGTCGCACCCCTGGCCCTGATCAACGCCAACTCGGAGGCGATTACGGCAGTGGGGGCCATCATCGCCGACATCCCCATGGTCGATCAGATCGACATCAGCCAGATTCAGACCGGCGATTGGGTTTCGGTCGAAGACGAACGGGTGGTGGTGGGGCAAAGAAGCTAGCCGGGCAGAAAAATATGGCCGGGCGAGAAACCTGGGCGGGAGAAAAACCGTAAAGTAAACGGACCGCCCCACAGTCCGGAGCTTCACATGATTGACATTGACTGGAATTTGTTTCTGCGCGCTTTTTTGGTTTTCTCCACGCTCGCTTCCATCACATTCGCGGTAGTGGGCTATTGGGCCTGGCGCAGTCTCAAACGCATCAACCTCCCCGAGCATCTTAGTTTCGTGGAAGCGCTGCATCTGACCCCGCTCCCCATCGTGATCTTGCTCGACCTGCTGGATCTCGTTTTCGATATCTTCGCTGCGCCGATCACCTGGGTGCTGTTGGGCAAGATCGGCCTGAACCCGCTGCGGGCGATTACGGCTGCCGAGGCCGTGATCCCGGGCACCCAGTTCATCCCCACCATGACCCTGGCCTGGGTGGGCGTGCGGGTGCTGGGCTCAGCGAGAATCGCCTCCGCCAGTCAGAGGCCTCCTACCCGAAACTTGACACCCACCCCCCACACTGCGCCAAACTCATAGCCAATCTGCAATTCAACCCACCGGGTCAACTCGCCTTCACTCCCGCATTCCAAAATCTGAATCTCCCAAATCAACAATGCTCCATTTCCTCAGTGGGATGCTAACGGCGGGCGCCAGGGGCGGGCGGGTAAGCGGGCCAACTTACAAAATAGAACACAACGCCCGCTTCCGAGCCGCGCAGCTTTCACCGCGGGCGACTAGCCCGTCCCTTGAGCGCAGATGTTAGCCCACTGCATGGGCGTAGACCCAGCGCTGGACGAAAAAATGGGTTGAAAACTTGGTTGTGAACGAGACGCTTTGGCAAAAACGGCAAGGCGCTGTAAACTTTGGCTGCAGACGACGAAGTTATGCCACCGAGCGGGCGTAGCCCGCTCCGGTACAGTTCTTGCTTCAAGGAGTAGGCGTGGGTGGAGGAGAGTCGAACGGAGGTGGGGGCGTCCATGGAGTGGAGGTGGCTCCTGGAGCCATTTCTTGCTTTTTATAAGGATGAGGAAACCAATCATTTGTTACACCGTTAGACATTTTCCATGACTGTCGACCGATTTCTACGTCGTATGTATAATCT
>DUEF01000136.1 GCA_011176555.1 Caldilineae bacterium | reverse complement strand
GGGCTCGACGACATCCATGATCGTGTCGGATTCCTCGCTGACGGAGGCGGCGATGGTCTCCAGACCCACCGGCCCGCCACCGAATTTGACGATGATGGATTCCAGCACGATACGGTCCAGGCTGTCGAGACCAAGCTCGTCGATTTCGAGTAGACGCAGGGCGCGGTCAGCGACTTCGGCGGTGATTTCGCCATCGGCTCGCACCTGGGCGTAGTCTCGCACACGGCGGAAAAGGCGTAAAGCGACGCGAGGCGTGCCGCGCGCCCGCTGAGCGATTTCACTGACGCCTTCCGGTGTGTAGGGCACTTGCGTCAAGCCCGCGGCTCGGCGGATGATGTGTTCGATCGCAGCCTGGTCGTAGAAATCGAAACGCATGACAGCCCCAAAACGAGCGCGCAGAGGCGCAGTGATCAGCGCCAGCCGCGTCGTCGCCCCGATCACCGTGAATCTGGGCAATTTCAGGCGGATGTTGCGGGCGCTTGGGCCTTTGCCGATGATGATGTCGAGGGCGAAGTCCTCCATGGCGGGGTACAGGATCTCCTCGACCGCGCGGCCCAGGCGATGGATCTCGTCGATGAACAGGATGTCATGCTTGCGCAGGTTGGTGAGGATGGCGGCCAGATCTCCCGCCCGCTCGATGGCTGGCCCGGCCGTGACCTTGAGATTCACGTCCATCTCATTGGCGACGATATGGGCGATGGTGGTTTTGCCCAAGCCCGGCGGCCCGTACAGCAAGATGTGATCGAGGTTGTCCTGGCGCTTCCGGGTCGCTTCGATCAGGATTTCCAGGTTGTTCCTGACTTTGTCCTGCCCGTAAAGCTCATCGAGCCGCTTGATTCTCAGGGCGGCGTCGAGGCTATCACTGGGTTGCTGCTGGGGGGAAATGGGGCTGTTTTCCATGTGATTTGGCGGGGGAGTCAGGTGAAACGGTGGAAGCGGAGTCATTATAACCGAACATCTGTACCAGACCAAGCGCCGGGTCAGTCGCCACGGTTGCCAATCTCACCTCATCCACTTTGACGCCAGCAAAGGTTTGTGGTAAAAGATGGCCTCTGATAGGAAAACCAGTGCTGCAAACCCGCCCGAGCGCAAAAAGCTCTATCTGAACAGGAGACCACACCAGGATAATGGCTGTCGAAAAGGCTAATCAAGAAAATGAAGTGTTGTTGGCTGAGCGCCAGAAGCTGTTAGACGACATTGAGCTCCTCAAAGAGACCCTACGTGGCGAGGTGGATATCGATGTCGATGAAGGCGATCCAGATGTCATTGAACGCGAAAAAAGCCTGGCATTGCTATCAACCCTTGAAACGCGCCTTGCTTCAATCGAAGATGCGATCAAAGCGATCGGGCGAGGAGATTACGGCATCTGCCAGCGCTGTGGCAAACCGATATCGGCGGAACGATTGGCGGTCAAGCCAGAAGCGACGCTGTGCATTACGTGCCAGGCCGAGGTGGAGCGTTTGAAGAAGCGAGGCGTCTATGCGCCGCGCCGCAGCAGTTGGGGGATGTAAGGATAAGTGGCAAGTCGCAGGTCGAACATTGACGAGAGTAGTCGCTGGCGTTACAATCGTCAACGACGACTTGTATGCCTCATCTCCCATCTCAGCCTGCGTCCGTCGTCTGCGTCTAACGGGGCGGGATTGCTAAAGGTTGAGTGGGCTAAGGCTACTTCTTTTCCTCACTCCAAAGGGTCCGGGCTGTCATGTCACAACTTTATGTTTCCACTCACCCCTTGATGCACCACAAAGTAACCAAACTGCGCGATCAGAGCACAGAGTCCCGTAAATTTCGTGATCTGGTTCGGGAGATCACGATCTTACTTGCCTACGAGGCGACAAACGACCTGGGACTGGAATCTGTCTCGGTGCAGACGCCACTAACGACGACTCAAGGTTTTAGATTGCAGGATCGCATCGGGCTTGTCCCCATTTTGCGCGCTGGCCTGGGCATGGTCAATGGCATTTGGGAACTCATGCCCCAGGCCGAGGTCTGGCACATCGGTTTGTATCGCGATGAACGCACGCTCAAGCCGGTGGAGTATTACAACAAACTTCCGGTCGCCCCGACAGTGCAGGTGGTGCTGATCCTCGATCCAATGCTGGCCACTGGCGGTTCGGCCACAGCCACTGTCGATATTCTCAAACGTTGGGGGGCGGAGCGCATCAAATTCATGGGCATCATCGGCGCGCCGGAGGGCGTCGCTGTGTTGCAGGACGCTCATCCTGATGTGGATATTTACCTGGCAGCGCTCGACGAACATCTGACTCCCGAACCCACTAAACCGGGCGATCCTCCGGCCGGCTTCATTGTTCCCGGCCTGGGTGATGCTGGCGATCGTCAATTTGGCACCGCCTGACGCCGATCCCGAGTGCAGCACACTGCAAACGACCTCTGGTCGTCCGACTTCTGGTCGTCCGACTTCTGGTCGTCCGTGCGACGCGCGTCTCTTTTCGAGAATTGATTATGACCAAACGACCAAGTTGGGATGAATACTTCATGAGCATCGCCTTGCAAGTGGCGAAACGCAGCACCTGTGATCGCGCCCACGTCGGCGCTGTGATCGTACGCGACCGGCGTATTCTTACCACAGGCTATAACGGCTCTCCCGCGGGATTGCCCCACTGCGATGATGTGGGACATTTGCTGGTGGATGGGCACTGTGTGCGCACATTGCACGCCGAGCAAAACGCCATCATCCAGGCGGCGTATCTCGATGTGTCGGTGCGCGGTGGGACGATTTACGTCACGCACCAACCATGCTTGACCTGCGCCAAGATGATCATCAACGCCGGCATCAAGCGCGTGGTCTATGCCGGGACCTATCCAGACAATCTGGCGCGGCAGTTTCTGGCGGAAGCGGGCGTGGGCCTGCAACAGTTCATCCTGCCGGCCGAGCTACGCCAGGCGGTGGAGCACAGACCAGAGCAGGAGTGAGGACGGAGGTCAGAGGCCAGAGGTCGGAGGTCGGAGATCAGGGCCTGACGCCAAGCGCTGTCATTCGTACAAATGTAGGAACAAGTGGTAAACTAATGCTCGTTGCACATTGAGGTGACGCAATCGAGGGCGTTTTTCCGCGCCTGCATCCTATTCTTTATTTTCTTGTCGCACATTTAAGGAGACTTAAGCATGGATCGGAAAGAAGACATCATCGCCGCTGAACATGAAGTCTATCAGCCGCCGGAAGCTGTCGTAGCAGCAGCGCACATCAAGGATTACGACGAAGTTTACGCCCGCGCCATCGCTGATCCTGAAGCGTTCTGGGCGGAACGAGCAGAGGCGCTGGATTGGTTCGAGCCTTGGCAAAAGGTGCTCGATGAATCGGAAGCGCCTTTCTACAAATGGTTTGTCGGCGCCAAGACGAACATCGTACACAATGCTCTGGACCGACATGTTTCGACCTGGCGGCGCAATAAAATCGCCATGATTTGGGAGGGCGAGCCGGGTGACAAACGCTCCTACAGCTATTACAGGCTGTGGCAGGAAGTCAACACCTTCACCAACGTTCTGCGCAGCCTGGGCGTGCAAAAGGGTGATCGAGTCACCATCTACATGGGACGCATCCCCGAATTACCCATCGCCATGCTGGCCTGCGCCAAGATCGGGGCGGTGCACTCGGTGGTCTATGGCGGTTTCAGCGAGCAAGCGTTGGCCGACCGCATCGAGGACGCCCAAAGTCGGGTGCTGATCACTGCGGATGGGGCCTGGTTGCGAGGAAAAACCGTCAATCTCAAGAGCATCGCGGATGAGGCGATCCATCGTTCGCCAGTGGTGGAGCATGTGGTGGTGGTCAAACGCACCGGTCAAGAGGTGTACATGGAGCCGGGCCGCGACTATTGGTATCACGACCTGGCGGCGCTGCCTATCGCCTCGCCCAAATGCGACACCGAGGTAATGGACGCGGAGGACCCGTTGTTCATCCTCTACACTTCGGGCACCACCGGCAAGCCCAAGGGATTGATCCACACGCATGGCGGTTATCAAGTTTATACCAGCACCACGCTGGAGTGGGTTTTCGATATCAAGGAAGAAGATCGCTGGTGGTGTGCGGCCGATCCCGGTTGGATCACCGGTCACAGTTACATCGTCTATGCGCCGCTGATCCTGGGAGCCACCAGTTTCATCTACGAAGGCGCGCCCACGCATCCTTACCCTGACCGCTGGTGGCGGATGATCGAGCGCTACGGCATCAGCATTCTGTACACCGCGCCCACCGCCATCCGCGGCCTGATGCGTTTCGGCGACGCCTGGCCCAAACGCCATGATCTCAGCAGCTTGCGTCTGTTGGGCAGCGTGGGCGAACCGATCAATCCCGAGGCCTGGCGCTGGTATTACAAGGTCATCGGCGCGGAGCAGTGCCCAATCATGGATACATGGTGGCAGACGGAGACGGGTGGATTCATGCTCACCCCGCTGCCTTCTGTGCCCCTCAAGCCCGGTTCCGCCACCCGCCCCTTCCCTGGCATCGAGGCGGAGATCGTGGACGAGGAGGGCGATCCGGTCAAGGCCAACGAGGACGGCTATTTGGTGATCAAACGCCCCTGGCCAGGCATGGCCCGCACCGTGTACGGCGATCCGGATCGATATATCCAGCAATACTGGGAACGCTTCCAGGAAAAGGGCTATTACCTGACCGGCGACTCCGCACGCAAGGACGAGGATGGCTACTATTGGATCATTGGCCGCATCGATGATGTAATCAAAGTCAGCGGCTACCGCTTGGGCACGGCCGAGATCGAGAGTGCGCTGGTCAGTCACGAGGCCGTGGCCGAAGCCGCGTGCATCGGCATCCCCGACGAATTACGCGGCAATGTGATCTGGGCCTATTGCATCCTGCGCAGCGGTTACGAGGGCTCGGACAAGTTAGTGGATGACCTGAAAACGCACGTGCGCCACGAAACAGGCCCCATCACCGTGCCCACCAAGATCGAATTCGTAGACAAACTGCCCAAGACCCGGTCGGGCAAGATCATGCGGCGTGTGCTCAAGGCCCAGGCGCTGGGCAAGGACGTTGGGGACATCTCGACGCTGGAGGCGTAGAAATCGTCTCGGGTGTGGATGAATAAGGTCGGGTGTTGCGCCCGGCCTTTTTTCCTCTCTCGCATCCACTTGCCCCCGTCGTTCTATCTGTTACAATGGAGGCGAGTTTCCACGCCAATTCTCGCATCCGCCCGGGGAGGACGAGCGCCATGACAAAACTGAATCCAGAACTCGAAGGGACGCTGCGAAAAGCGTTCAAGAGATTCAACCACCTTATGATCCTGATGTGGCGCCTGGGATTGGGAAGATGGATCAATATGTGGCCCGATAAGGGCGGACGCATCATGGTGATCGCACACAAGGGGCGCAAAACGGGACTCAGGCGGCTCACCCCCGTCAATTATGCGGTGGTGGATGGCGAGTTGTACTGCACCGCCGGTTTCGGTAGGGTCAGCGACTGGTATCGCAATATCACGGCTGATCCCCATGTGGAGGTGTGGCTGCCGCAGGGCCGTTGGGCGGGCGTCGCCGAGGATGTCACGGAGGATCCGCGCGCCCTGGAATTGATGCGGGAAGTGCTCATCGGCAGCGGCTTCGCGGCGGAGCTCTTCGGCCTGCATCCGCGGAGCATGAGCGATGAAGAATTGCGGGAGGTCACCGAGAATTATCGCCTCATCCGCATTCATCGCACCGAGGCGATCACAGGCCCGGGCGGGCCCGGGGATCTGGCGTGGGTGTGGCCGGTGGGGGCGGTGCTACTGGCGGGATTCATCGGCCTGCGCATGGTCAGAGCGAGATGGAAGAGACAGAACACGCCCTAGATCGGCGCAACGCAATGTGTGAATCGGGAAAGATGATTACATTGTCAGACGTCTTCTATCCATCCCCTGTTTCGCCGCCGTGTGGGCGACTCACTCCAGAACTATCCTCATAACCGTCGATATTCCTTCCTCCACTTTTCGTCCCTCACATCCCATTATTCACCCCATCTCACCAAGGAGCTAGAAAAATGAAAAACAACAACTGGACGCTTCGCGTCATCGTCGTTCTGGTCGCTGTGCTGGCCCTGTCGGCAGTGGTCATCGCCCAACCCATGTTGCAAGGCCCGGACGGCGAGGAAACGGTCAGCGAACCGCTCGCAGAGGCAGGCGTGGCGGGCGATCTCTCCCAGGGATTCTCCTACCAGGGCATCCTCACCGAGAATGGCGTCCCCGTCAATGGCAACCGTGACATGGAATTCAAATTGTACGATGCCAGCAGCGGTGGCAACCAGGTAGGCAGCACCATCAGCCAGAACGTGCCCGTGAGCAATGGCCAATTCAATGTGGCCCTGAAT
>DUEF01000135.1 GCA_011176555.1 Caldilineae bacterium | reverse complement strand
AGCCGTCTGGCCCCGCCACGGTCGCCATGTCCAACCAGCTCTGGTTGTACTGCTGCTTCAGCCAATCCTCGGAAATGAAGGTGGTGGGATCGACGATGTGACCCTGGCGTGCATAGTTCGCCAACGCACCGGGCTGCGGGAAGTCGGCGATGTCGGGCGCATTGCCCGCATCCACTGCAATCGCCAGACGTCCTTCGAATTCCTTGTCGCCGATGTAGTTCACCGTGATGCCCGTGGCGTCCTCGAATGCCTTCATCGACTCAGCGAACAACAGATCGTCAGGATTCGTGAAGGGTCCATCCACCGTGACTGTCGTCCCGGCATACTCGCCGGCAATCGCCTTCTCCAGGAAGCCGCCAGGCATTACCGCAAAAGACGCTTCGGCCGGCTTCGCCGGTTCGGCGGGCGGTTCGGTGGCTTCGGGGGCGGGCGCTTCGGTCGCGGCCGGAGCGGGCGCTTCAGTCGGAGCCGGTTCGGGGGCGGGCGTTTCACCGCCGCCACAGGCCGCCAGCATCACCGACAGCGCCATGATCAACAAAATTGTGAGTAAGAGTGTTTTTTTCACTTGGTTCTTCTCCTCAAGTGGTAGGGTTGAAAAAATAGTTGGTGTTTTGAAAAGGGTCGGGTTTAGTTGTCTTGTGCCTGGCGCCTCCTGTTGAGTAAGGTTGTGTAAGCAAAAAAACGGGTGATTCAGCAAGTTTTCTATGGCGGTGGGCCAGTGGTCTGGCGTTCAACCAATCTAAGGGGCAGTATGACTTCCAAAACATCGCACTGTCGCTCAGGCTGTTCGCTGATACACTGAAAAAGCAATTCTGCGCCCTCGACGCCTGATGTGAACAAGGGCTGGTGGATTGTCGTCAAGTTGAGATATTCGGCGACTTCGATGTCGTCGAAACCGATAACCGAGAGTTCTTCTGGCACGGACAGCGCTCTTTCTTGCGCGGCACGTAACACGCCAATCGCCTGGGTGTCGCTGGCGGTGAAAATCGCGGTCGGCGGTTCGGAAAGGGACAGCAACTCGTGGGCCAGGCCTTTGGCTTCTTGCACGCCGTGCAGGTCATGGCGATAGTAAGTCGGCCGATACTCGATACCCGCCTCCGCCAGCGCTTGCCGATACCCTTCAAAACGCCTGGCAGAAGCGCCAACGAACCGGAAAGGGCTTTCCAGGATGTCACTGATGTAGGCAATGCGGGTGTGCCCCAATTCGATCAGGTGTTTTGTGGCAAGATAACCGCCCCGAACATCGTCGATCAACACCCGATTGAGTTGAGGATGATTCGCGTCGATGAGCACGACCGGCGTTCCCGACTCAAGCAATCGCGCCACCTCCTCATCCTCTGGCGCGAGCGTGAGCACCAGCAAGCCGTCGAACGTATCGAACCGGGGAAACTTGCGGAACACCTCGTCTCGTTTGTCTTGCGTTTCGACATTGTACAACACCAGATCGTATTTGCGCTCCGTCAACACCGTTTCCACACCCCGCAAGCGCTCCACCGAGGAAGGACGGATGAAAAAGGGCGCCACCACCGCGATATTGGATGTTCTCCCCAGCGATAACTGCCGGGCGATGGGATTGGGGCGATAGTTTAGCGCAGCAATCGCCCGCTCCACCCGACGGCGCGTCGTCTCTCGCACAGATGGGTGACTGTTGAGCACCCGAGAAACGGTGCCCACCCCGACCCCAGCTTCTCTTGCGACGTCTCGAATCGTCGAGGTTGGCATAAGGTTGCCTGAACGATCTTGAATGATGCTTGAACTGACAGTGCTTTTCCCGTTGGAAACGGTTCCAAAAACATCATAGCACACCTATGTGCAATTGTCAATAGGTTTTTGGAACCGGTTCATATTTTTGATTCAGTAGGCCAGTAAACCAGAAAACCGGTAAGACCAGGGGGCTTATTCCCCGGTTTACTGGTTTACTGGTTTCCCGGCTTTCTATCCCCGCCCTGAACGCTCTACCCGGGCGCGATGCCATGCTCCGCCAGCACGGCTAGCAGATCCGCCGTTACGGCCGCTGGCGGCTGCGAACCATCGACCTCGGCCAACAATTCCTTGGCGAAGTAATACCCGACCAACGGCGACGTTTGCTTGTAGTACACATACAGCCGGTTCTTGACCGTATCGGCCTTGTCGTCATCGCGCTGATACAACTCACCGCCGTCGATGTCGCATACGCCAGCCACTTTCGGTGGATTGAACTCGACGTGATAGACGGCCCCACAAGTGCGGCAGATTCGTCGGCCAGTGATGCGGCGCATGACTTCGTCATCATCGACCGTCAGCATCGGGACCAGAGAGAGGCCGCCCTCATCGGCCAGCATCTCATCCAGGGCCACGACCTGCACCAAGTTGCGGGGAAAACCATCGAAAATAGCGCCGGGCGCGCAATCAGCGCGGGTCAGGCGCTCTTCGACCATGCGGATGGTCACCTCGTCCGGCACGAGATCGCCGGCATCCATGTAGCTCTTGGCCAACAGGCCCAGTTCTGTCTCGTTCTTGAGATTGTAGCGGAATAAATCGCCGGTGGAAATCTGGGGCAAACCCAGTTTTTCCTGGAGAATGCGCGCCTGCGTGCCCTTGCCAGCGCCAGGCGGTCCCATGAAAACCATAAAAGTGCGTTTGTTGGCGGTCATCAGCAGTACCTCTGCGGAAAGTGTTGCGTGTTGCGTAGTGCGTAGGGAACTTTACCACATTACACGCCGCATCCCAATTTCGGCTGACAAGAACCAACACCAAAGCGACAACCGGGGCGCAAGTCTCGTTTGTGGTATCATACCGTGTTGCGTGGTCCGTTCTATCGATACCAACTTGACGGAACACGCACGACGTAATACGCTGCCATTTGGCTGTGACTACGCAGCCCCACGAAAACACGCGCCAATGAACATCAAACAAGACATCAGCGTGCTGACGCCTTCCCGCACACAGCAGCGCTGGGATGAACGATATCAAAACGGCCCCAAAGCCGGTCATGGGCAGATCAATGAATGGATCCTTGCTCAACAACACTATCTTGGCGGCGGCAGGGCGCTCGATTTCGCCTGTGGCGTGGGCCGGCACACCCTGTGGCTGGCGGGAATTGGCTATGAGGTCGATGCTGTCGATATCAGCCTGGCCGGGCTACAACGGCTGGCCGAGCGAGCAAAACAGCAGGGATTGAGCGACGCCATCCACCTGATCCAGGCGGATCTGACCCGGTGGCGACCGGAAAAGGCGACCTACGATCTGGTCTTTGTAACCCGCTATCTCGACCGTGGCGCTTTCCCCGCCCTGATTGACGCCATCCGGCCGGGCGGTCTGCTGCTCTACCAGTCGTTTCACACCGACTTGCTGCGCCTGCGGGACTTCGATCCCAAATTCGTGCTGCAACCGGGCGAATTGCTGAGCGCTTTCGCCGACCTGGAGATCCTCGCCTACGAGGAACGACGCCTGCAACCCGGCAGCACAGATCGCCGCGACTGCATGAGTTCGCTTCTCGCCAGAAGGCCGGGTCTGTAAGCCATGCGCTTTGTCTCGCTTCCGGTCGATGGTATACTGGCGTTGAACACTACCGTTCGCTTATCCCAAGGAGGTTCTGAGTCATGCCAACGCCATTTCCGGGGATGGCCCCCTGTCTGGAACGATCTGGTTTTGGGGAAGAGGTGCATACCGCCCTCCTGATCGAAGTCCAACAGCATCTCACACCAAAAGTTCGCCCCACTTATCGCGTGGCCGTCGAGCGCCGCACTTACCTGACCGTGGCGGAGCCAAACGGGACAATTTCGAGCGGAAAACCCGATGTCCTGGTCATCGAAGCGCACGGTAATGGCGGCCCGACCAGGGTGACGAGTCCGGCCGCTGTGCTAGCTCCGCCGCTGGTCGCCGATCTGCCCATGCCGGAGGAAGTCGTCGAACGCTATTTGGCGGTGCGGGAGGTGGCGAGCAACAAGGTAATCACGGTGATCGAGATCCTCTCACCAAGCAACAAACTGCCCGGCGTGGGGCGTGATCAATACGAAAGAAAGCGTTTGCAGGTGCTGGGCAGCCAGACGAACCTGGTCGAGATCGATTTGTTACGGGCGGGCGAACCCTTGCCGATGTGGGTGCGAGGCGGTGATGCGAGCAGCGACTATCGCATCGTCGTCAGTCGGGCGCAGCACCGCCCCAGAGCCGACGTTTACCTCTTCAGCGTGCGCCAGCCAATCCCCAACATCCCCATTCCCTTGCGACCGGGTGAAAGCGAGCCGGTGCTGCCTCTGAATCAAATCCTGCACGAGTTGTACGACCGCGCAGGCTACGATCTGGCAATCGACTACAGCCAACCGCCAGAACCGCCTCTTCGGAAACAAGACGTCGCCTGGGCTGAAACCCTGCTGGCAGGACGAAAATGAAATCAAACATCCCCAAACTGATGCAAGAACGCCAACTCGACGCCATCGTCGTGCAGGGCGACACCGACACCAGCAGCGATCTCGCCTACCTCACGGGCGGCGTGCATCTGGAAGGTGCGTTGTATCTCCAACGTCAAGAAGGCGATCCCGTCCTTTTTTCCAGCCCCATCGAACGGGAAAACGCGGCGGAGACCGGTTATCCGGTGCGACTGTGGAGCGAATACAGCATCATCGATTACCTGAAGGCACATGACAACGACCGCCTGGCCGCCACCGTCGCCCGACTCAGCGATGTGCTGCGAGATCAGGATGTGGCGGGACGGGTTGGCTTTTATGGTTATGCCGACCGGGGGTTCAGCTATCTTTTCCTCAACGAGTTGGCCGCCGCCAATCCCCAGATCGAGGTCGTGGGCGAAATGCTGCCCAACCTGTTCAACGTGGCTCGCCAAACCAAAGACGCCGCCGAACTGGCCGCCATGCGCCGGGCGGGTCGGCTCACGACAGAGGTCATCGACAGCGTTTTCGCCTTCATCCAGGCGCACGATGTGCGAGATGACATGATCGTCAAAGCGGATGGCGACCCGCTCACCATCGGTGATGTCAAAACGCATATCCGCCTGGAAGTGGCGAAACGCAACCTGGAAGAGGTGCACGAAAACATCTTCAGCCAGGGACGAGACGCCGGCGTCCCCCACAACCGGGGCCGGTACGATATGCCCCTACGCCTGGGCCAGTCCATCATCTTCGATATCTTCCCCCGCGACCGCACAACCGGCTACTTCCACGACATCACCCGCACCTTCTTCCTGGGTTATGCGCCAGATGACCAGGCCCAACGCTGGCGACAGGTGAAAATCATCTTCGACGAACTGCTCGCCACCATGACGGTGGGCGAACGTTGCAGCCATTACCAGCACGTCACCTGCGATTATTTCGAGGCGCTGGGCT
>DUEF01000134.1 GCA_011176555.1 Caldilineae bacterium | reverse complement strand
TCAGCATGAGGACAACAGTCAGTGGCAGTCCATCCACTTCGACAACAGCGAAGAAGGGTGGGTGGTTGGCAAAAACGGACTGATTAGCCACACTAACGATGGTGGCGTTACTTGGAATCCACAAACAGCGAACACCAACTATCACCTAAATGATGTTTACTTTGTCGATGATCAGTACGGTTGGGTAGTTGGCTCAGAAGACTATTACAAAAATTGGAACGGCAGAGTGTGGCGCACAACCAATGGCGGGAAAGATTGGAAAGAATCAGGCTTTTTCTCTGACCGAGAACAGGGCGCACACGGCAAACATGGCGTGGATTTTATCGATCATAATACCGGATATATCGTCGGCCAGGAAGTACTGTGGGGTAGTGTGCATAAATCCACTGACGGAGGCCGACATTGGAAACAACTCAATTTGGGTGGAAACTACCCCGTGCTCAATGCTGTCGATTTTATCAATCCAAACAAGGGTTGGGCTGTGGGGGAGAGCGGTTTCATCATCCACACAGCCGATGGCGGCAATACTTGGCAAATCCAGGCTAGTGGCATAACTAGAAATCTCACTTCAGTGAAATTCCTAAACGAGCAGGTCGGTTATGTTGCGGCAGGAGGCATCCTTCTTAAAACAGAAAATGGCGGATTAAGTTGGGAACCTGATGATTCCATTTCTGGTGTTGTCTTTGATGTCGATTTCACTGATCTACACCATGGTTGGGTTGTTGGCAGTAGTGGAGTGATTTATGCTTACGTCGATCCTGATCATCCGTAGGGAAGAATGGCATTATTCTATCTCCTGCACACGCGTTTTCATGTCGCGAGGCATCCCCGAAGTGATCCCCAACACCCTCACTTCCAACAATTACCCCAACGCAACCTCCCGCCCCAACACCTATGCCTACGGCAACCTCTGGATGCCACGGCGATGAACGTGATCAATTAATCCCATCCCCGCGCTCCTTCCCTATCACCTCGGAGCAGCGTTAATGCCCGAGCAAAAGATTGCCGCGGCCTGCTGTCTGGACGCCAGCATCGGTCCCTCGAGCGATCCGTCCCAACCCCGTTGCCGCTGTACCTGCCGCTGGTGGTGAAATAAACAGATGCCTGGCAATTCACAACTGCCAGGCATCTTACCCTGTTCCCTAATTCAACACCGGCTCCGACACAGCCACTTCATCAGCGACCGCTTCCGCCGTCTCACCATTCTCGCGCAATGCCGCCGCCAACACATCCTCGACGCAATCCACTGACACGAAGGTCATGCTCTCGCGCACATCGTCGGGCAGGTCGTCCAGGTCGGCTTCGTTCCGTTCCGGTAAGATCACGATCTTGAGCCCGGCCCGGTGCGCGGCCAACACCTTCTGCTTGATCCCGCCGATGGGCAGCACCTGCCCGCGCAGCGTGGTCTCGCCGGTCATGCCTACGTCGGCGCGTACCGGCTTGTCCGTGAGCAAGCTGGCGATGGCAGTCACCATGGTCACGCCGGCGCTGGGGCCGTCCTTGGGGATAGCGCCGGCCGGGACATGGATGTGGAAGTTCGAGTGTTCGAACAGGTCGGGATCAACACCCAGGCTCTCGGCATTGGCCTGCACCCAGCTATAGGCGATGCGGATCGATTCCTCCATCACGTCGCCTAGCTGGCCGGTGGTGATGAGATTGCCCTTGCCTTTCATCCGGGTGGCTTCCACAAAGAGCACATCTCCGCCAGAGGGCGTCCAGGCCAGACCGGTGGCTACGCCCGGACGCTCGGTGCGTAGGGCCGCGTCGAAATAGAATCGCTTCTTGCCCAGATACTCGCGCACCCGCTCCGGCGTCACCTCAACGTGTTCGACATCGCCAGCAGCGATATGAACCGCCACTTTGCGACAACATTTGCCGATCTGTCGCTCCAAACTGCGCACGCCCGCTTCGCGAGTGTAGTCCCGAATGATGATACGCAACGCATCCTCGGTGAACTCGATTTCATCTTTGCGCAGGCCATTGGCGCGGCGCTGGCGCGGAACCAGATAGCCCTCCGCGATACGGAGTTTTTCGTACTCGGTGTAGCCCTCCAGTTCGATGATTTCCATGCGATCTCGCAAAGGATGCGGAATCGTGTCCAGCGTGTTGGCGGTAGTGATGAAAATGACATCGCTCAGATCGAAATCGACATCCAGATAATGGTCGCGGAAAGCATTGTTCTGTTGCGGGTCCAGCACTTCCAGCAGGGCGGAGCTGGGGTCGCCGCGCCAATCCGAGCCGATTTTATCGACTTCGTCCAGCATAAAGACGGGATTCCGGGTTCCGGTGCGTTTGAGGGCCTGGATGATGCGCCCGGGCATCGCCCCAATGTAGGTGCGTCGATGCCCCCTGATCTCGGCCTCATCTCTCATCCCGCCCAGACTCATGCGGCTGAACTCGCGCTCCATGGCGCGGGCGATGCTCTTGCCCAGGCTGGTCTTGCCGACGCCGGGCGGGCCCACGAAACAGAGGATAGCGCCCATCGCCTCCTGCACCTCGCCCTCGAAACCTTCGGCGGCTTCGATGCCGCGCTCGCTGACCAGTTTTCGCACCGCCAGGAATTCAAGAATGCGGTCTTTGACTTTTTGTAGGTCGTAGTGGTCTTCATCCAACACCTGGCGGGCATGAGAAATATCCAGGTTATCTTCGCTAACGTTGTTCCAGGGCAATTCCACCAGCCAATCCAGATAGGTTTTGATCACGGAATGCTCGGCAGCCTGGGGCGGCATGCGTTCCATGCGCTTGAGCTCGCGCAGCGCTTCTTTTTCCGCCTCTTCCGGCAACTCGGCTTCGGCGATCTTGCGACGATACTCCTCGACTTCGGCCTCCTGTTCGTCGCTTTCTCCCAGCTCTTTGCGTATCTCCTCCATCTGCTGACGCAAGTAGTACTCGCGCTGGGTTTTGTTCAGTTCTTCCGAGGCCTCCTCCGCGATCTGTTTGCGAATGGTCAACACTTCCTTCTCGTGTGTAAGCGCATTGATCAATAGCCGCATCTTCTCTTTGACGGAATCGGCTTCGAGCACAGCCTGCTCTTTCTCCATGTCCATGCGTAGATTGGCGGCGATGATGTAAACGAGTTGGCGTTTGTCTTCGATTTGCTCCAGGAAAGCGGCCGCGCCTTCGGGGATGTTGGGCAGCAGGTCGGCGACCTCCATTCCCAATTCAGCCAGACTCTGCCTCAGCGCCTCCGCTTCGATATCATCTTCGATATGCTCAGGCGCCAGGGAAACCCAGGCCTTGATATAAGGGTCGGTCGTGAGCCATTCTTGCACGCGGAAACGCTCTAGCCCCTGGATGATCACTTGCATAGCGCCATCATCGGTGCGCATCACTTTATGGATCACGGCGATAGTTCCCACATCATGGATCTGATCCGGACCCGGCGCCTCGATCTCGGGGTCCTTCATAGCCACCAAACCAATAAGCCTCATACCCTCGCTTGCATCTTCGATTAGCCGCATGGAGCGCGGGATGCCGACAGCGAGCGGGATCACTGCCATCGGTAGGGCCACGAGGTTACGCAAGGGGAGGATCGGTAGCTCTCCGGGGAGCAGGGCGTTTAGTGTTTTATCATCGATGTTTACTTCGTCTCCGCTCAGGAAGTCTCTGAACATATATACCTCAATAAGTCTATGGTGTCTTCATTTCGCTAATGATGACGGAATAATCATCATCGCGTTACGGTCAGAATCTAATCAGCCCGTAGCATCTATTCAAACACAGTAGTATTTGCAGGGTATCAGAAAAGTATTAGCGTTTTATTAGTGCTGGTCATCCTCTTCCAGCCACATCCCTTCCACCAACTCCACTTCCAGCCCCAGCGCCTGCGTCAGCACATCCAAATTGCGACCGGCGTCCCACATCTCCATGGCGGCGTCGCCAGCGGCCAAAGCTTCGATCTGTAACCAGCCATGTTCCAGATCCACATGACAGCGCACATCCCGAATGACCTGCCGCCGGCCGCGCTCGAAGAACTCGGCCAGGCGCAGTATGCCCACCAGCGCCACCAAAGCGTCTGCGTCACCTTTCTGCAGGAGTGACGCCAACTCTTTGGGCCCGGGCCGACCTTTGCTGCGGTGATAGCGGCAAAGCAAGGCGATCAAGGCCAATTCCCGGGGCGTGTAGCCGGGCAGGGTGTGGTTGAGCACGATGTAGTAGCTATGAAGATGGTGGGATTGGTAATTGACCACCGTGCCGATATCGTGCAACCTGCCCGCGGCCCAGAGTAATTCACGGTAGCTGTCATCGAGTTGGTGCGCCGTGCGCAATTGGTCGAACATGCGCAACGCCAGAAATGCCACGTGGCGACTGTGTGCGTCATCGTTGTCGAAGTTTCTGGCCAGGTTTTCGACGCTAAATCGGCGCAAGTTATCGATGACGGGGCGAGGCTGGTCGGCCAGAAATTGTTCGTAAAATAACCCCTCGCGCAAACCCTGACGACTGATGGTGATCGTTGCAAAACCGCTGTACCGCAACATCTCGCTGAAAACCAACGCTCCGGCATGAATAATGTCCGCTCGATCCGAACGCAAGCCTTTCAGGGCGATGCGTTTTTTCAACGATAAGCGCCACAGCCGCTCGCTGATGTCGTGCAAACTATCGGCCTGTAGTTCGTAACCCTGCACCGTATCGAGGGGAAAACGCTTCTGTGCCTGATCGATCTGAGTCAGGTTACGGATTGTGCCCCCGATAGCGACTAATCCATCTCCCGGTTGCGCCTGAAACCAGTCCAGCGGCTCCAGTTGCTCTCGCGTAAAGCTCCGCAATGCTTCAACTTGCTCCGGCGTCACTTTTGGAGAATCCAGAAACAGTTCGGTCAAACGCAACGCGCCCAGAGGCAGGCTGACGCTCTGCCGGGGCAATCCGCCTCGCACTTCGGTCACCTGGGCGCTGCCGCCACCCAAATCGATCACGAATCCTGTGCTCAGTCCGGTGGCGTTGACAGCGCCCAAAGCGCCGTAGTAGCCTTCTTCCTCACCAGAGAGGATGCGCAAGGTCCAGCCTGTGTCGGCTTCGGCGCGGGCCAGGAAGGAGGCGCTGTTGCCGGCATCGCGCACGGCGCTGGTGGCCGCCACGACCGCATCTTCCACGCCCAGGGCATCGCACAGCGCCCGAAACATGCGCAGTGCATTCAAGCTTCGCTTGATGGCCGCGGCGCGCAGGATATTGGTGTTCCCCATGCCCTCGCGCAGACGCACCACCTGGCGCACTTCATCGACGAGATGAAAGCGCTTGCCTGGCTCGTAGTCGTAGATGACGAGACGGGTCGTGTTAGAACCGAGATCGACGATGGCGATGTGATGCGACATGGCGCAGGCTTATCCGTAGTCGATGCTGCTGTATTGCATCAATTTATCGAGTTGATGCTTTGAGCGGATTTTACGGATCGTGCCGGAGCGAGAGCGCATGACCATGCTATGGGTGATGGCGCCGCCGCCGAAATAGCGTACGCCGTTCAACATGGCCCCCGTGGTGACGCCAGTAGCCGCGAAGAAGACATTATTGCTTTTGATGAGATCGTCGATAGTCAACACCTGATCCAGATCGAGCCCGGCGGCGAGCGCGGTCTCTCGTTCGTGCTCGTTGCGCGGCCACAGCTTGCACTGCATCTCGCCGCCCATGCACTTGAGCGCGGCCGCCGAGATCACGGCTTCGGGCGAGCCGCCAATGCCCATGAGGATATCGACGCCGGAATCATCCATGCACGCGGCGATTGAACCGGCCACATCGCCATCCTGGATGAGCAGGATGCGGGCGCCGGTCGCGCGCACTTCAGCGATGAGATCGGCGTGACGCGGGCGGTCGAGAATCATCACCGTAACATCGTTCGGTTCTTGATTGAGCGCCCGGGCCACGCGACGGATGTTCATTTTCACGGGGGCGTTGATGTCGATCATGTCCCGCGCTTTCGGTCCAACTGCAATCTTGTCCATGTAGACTACGTCGTAAGGATTATACATGGAGCCGCGTTCGGCGCACGCCACCACGGCCAGCGCCCCCGGCCCGCCCTTGGCGGTGAGCGTGGTGCCGTCGATTGGATCCACGGCGATGTCCACCCGGGGCGGCACGCCTTTCCCCAGCTTTTCGCCGTTGAACAGCATCGGCGCTTCATCTTTCTCGCCTTCGCCAATGACGACGACGCCATCCATGTCGATGCCGTTCAGCACCAGCCGCATGGCGTCCACCGCGGCTTGGTCCGCACTTTCTTTTTCACCCCGCCCGACCCAGCGTCCCCCGGCCAGCGCCGCGGCTTCGGTGACGCGCACCAATTCAAAGGCGAGATTGCGATCAGGTAGATTGCTCATCAAAAAATACTCCGGTTGAGTGGGGACGGTTACTCAGTCGATTACGCCCAACTCCCGGCCGACTTTGGCGAAAGCGGCCAGACCGATGTCGAGATCTTCACGGGAATGGGCGGCTGTGTTCATCACCCGAATGCGGGCCTTGCCTTTCGGCACCGTGGGAAAGCCGATGCCCATCGCAAAAACGCCATTCTCGAATAACCGTCGGCTGAATTCCTTGGTCAGGCCCACTTCGCCCAACATGATCGGTAAGATCGGCGTCTGGCTGGAGCCGGTATCGAAGCCGAGCTCCTGCATGCCTGCCTGCAAGTAACGAGCATTGTCCCACAGTTTCTCGACCAGCGCTTCGCTCTCTTCCAGCAGATCGACCGCGGCCAGACAGGCAGCGGTATCGGCAGGCGTGGTGGCCGAAGAGAAAAGGAATGGTCGGGCTTTTTGCCGAATGTAATCGACAATGATCTTCTTGCCTGCGATCACGCCGCCAACCACGCCGAACGCTTTGGAGAGGGTGCCGATTTCCACATCGAACTTGCCGTGCAATCCGAAATGATCGACGATGCCGCGGCCGCCATGCCCTAGCACGCCCTCGCCGTGAGCGTCATCCACCATGGTCATCACGTCGTAGCGCTCGGCGATCTCGTATAATTTGTCCAGGGGGGCGACATCGCCATCCATGCTGAAGACGCCATCGGTCACCAGTAGCCCGCGGCGGTACTGGGGCAGGTGCTCTTTGATCTTCGCTTCCGCATCTGCGGGATTGCAGTGTTCGTAGACGATGATCTTGGCGCGGGCCAGGCGGCAGCCATCGATGATGGAGGCATGATTGAGGCTATCTGAGAAGATCACATCGCCTTTGCCGACCAGGGGCGGGATCGCGGCCTGATTGGCGCAGAAGCCGCTCTGCACGAACAGCGCATCTTCCACGCCCTTGAACGCGGCCAGCCTTTGTTCCAGTTCCAGATGCAGGGCTGTGGTGCCGGCGATGGTGCGCACCGCGGCCGGCCCTACGCCCCAGCGCTCGATGGCATCCCGGGCAGCCTGCCTGAGCCGGGGGTGATTGGCCAGGCCCAGGTAGTTGTTGGTGCAGAAGTTGAGTACACGCCTGCCGTCCACTTCCATCCAGCCATCTGCGGCCGATTCCATGGTGCGGATGTTGATGAAGAGGCGCTCATCGCGCAGGCGAGCCAGTTCATCTGCGATGAATTGTAGTCTTTTTGGGGTTTGTGTTGTCATTTTACGCTCCATTTGTCAGATGAGGGAGACCATCGGGGAACATGACCACCTTGCCGCTTTGGCCGCTTTGCATCACTTCCAGCGCCTTGTCGTAGTCTTCCAGGGCGAAACGATGCGTGATCACGCGGGACAAGTCGATGCCATCACCGCTGAGCAGGCCCCTCATGCGATACCAGGTCCCCCAGATCTCGCGGCCGACGATGCCGTACACCGTCGCGCCTTTGAAGACGATGTGGTTGTTGATATCGAAGGGGATGGCGGAGGGCGCCAGCCCCAACAACGCGGCTTCGCCGCCGTAACGCAGCAGACGGAAGCCGAGATCGATGGCCTGGGGCGCGCCCGACATCTCCAAGAGCACGTCCACGCCATCGCCGCCCGTGTCCGCCCAGATCACGTCGAAGGCGTTTTGTTCCGAAACATTGATCGCCATATCTGCGCCCATTTCCTTGGCCATGCGTAAGCGGTAGTTGGCGATGTCGGTGGCGTAGATGGCGCGGGCGCCGGCCGCTTTGGCCACCATGATTGTCATCAGCCCCACCGGGCCGCAGCCGGTCACCAGCACTTTGCGCGCGGTGAGATCGGTGGCGAATGCGGTGTGGACGGCGTTGCCGAAGTTTTCCTGCAGGCTGGCCACCTCCAATGACAGGTCAGGGGGATTGAGCCAGAGGTTTTCCGCCGGCATGACGATGTAGTCGGCCCAACAGCCGTCCCGATCGACGCCGATGATTTTCGTGTTCTGGCAGAGATGCCCCCGTCCAGTGCGGCACGAGGAGCAAGTGTGGCAGATGATGTGGCTTTCCGCCGATACATAATCCCCCACTTTCGCTTCGGTGACCATATCCCCAATCTCGACCACATGCCCGCAAAATTCGTGGCCGACGATGATCGGAGGGTTGATGCGACTGCGGGCCCAGGGATCCCATTTGAAGATGTGTAAATCTGTGCCGCAGATGGATGTGGCCGCGATTTTGATGAGGGCGTCGCGGGGGCCGGGCCGCGGGATCGGGGCCCGCACCATTTCCAGTCCTGGCGAGCTATCCGGTTTGATGATCGCTCGCATCGTGTTGTCGTCGCTCATAAGCACGCTCCGTTGAGTGATGATGAGCTAAATCGGAAGGCGAGATCAAGTATATCATGGCAGCAGCAATGGCCCAATATCTGAAATGCCCCACGCGTCATTTCGACGACCAACGGAAGGCCTGTCCCGAGCAGAACGAGGGAACTAATCTCCTGCACGACGGGGCATACGCCACCTTGTGGGGGATGTCTCACGTTCGTTCGACATGACTTCCACCATCCATTGTGGAAGAATGACCACTAACGATATTTGGCGAGTTGGTGTGGTTCCAGAGGCCGCACTTTTCCCGCGGCCGCCGCCAGCAGACAGAGGTGCGCGGTTTCGTCGATGAGTAGGGTGCGCAACCGCGCCTGGGCGACTGATTCGCCCGTGACTAGCACGCCATGATTCGCCAGCAATAGGGCGGGGTGCTCGCTCAGCGCCTGAGAGACGGCGGCGGCCAATGGTTCGGAGCCGGGATGAAGGTAGGGAACCACAGGGATGCCGGATCCCACGTAAACCACAAAATCGGGTGTGCAGGCGGGCAGCGTCTCCGCCTGCATGGCCCAGGCGATGGCGTGCACAGGATGGCAATGGACGACGACTCGGGCGTCGGGCTGGGCTCTGTAGGCGGCCAGGTGCATCGGCGTCTCGATCGAGGGGCGCGGGCGTTGGTCAGATGGATGGTAGGGTTCAGGCAAAGGGACGGGCAAAAAATCGTCCGGCGCGAGCTGATCCAGTGATGCGCCGGAGCGGGTGATAAACACCGTGTCACCCTGGCGCAGGCTGAGATTGCCGCCGTTGCCCAGCACCAACCCCATCTCCACCAGTTCGGCGCCCAGTGCGATGAGTAGGGGCAAGGCATTCCCCGCCCGTTGTGTGTATCGCAGAAGTTGGTTCATAATATGAATGTCCGTTGCCAGCCAAGTTCCAGCTAAGAATGCCGGCTCTTTTGGATTCCGTGGGGTCTTCAACTCAGACCTCCGGGAGGTGGCCAACAACTATCTGGTTCGGCGAGAATGTCCTGGTCACCTCCCGGAGGTCACAGCGAGACTTCATGAGATCCGGTTGAACCAGAATGCCTTGTCCCAGCCGTCACCCCCATGTCCGCCAGTCGGGAGCGAGGACACCGCGCTGTACGGGGCCCTGCTGGAGATGATCGCAGCCGCAGGTTGGCGGTTGTGAAATATCGGCGAGGATGGCGGGCAATGCGTCGAGGATGTTTTGATCCGCTTCTCGCACCTGACCCTGGCCGGGGGCGTGGGGTCGATCCGCCCCCAGCGCGGCCACAACGCCGATTGCAGCAAAACACAACTCCAATTCCTTGGCCAGATAGGTCTCTGGCACGAGATTGAGCCCGCGTACTTGCGCGCCCCACTGCTGGAACATGCGCGCTTCCGCGGCCGTCTCACGGCGCGGGCCTTCGCCGCCGAGATAGATGACCGGTTTTGCCTTCGGCAAATGTCTGTCGATGGCTGCGCTGATGTCGGGGCAGAAGGGCGGGACTTGGGAGATGTAACCAGCGCCCGTCTTCTCGAAAAAGGTGGTGGGTTGGTGTTTGGTCCAGTCGATGTAATCCCGAGGCAGGATCACATCGCCCCGCTGCAGCGCGTGATCAAGACCGATCACGCTGTCCCAGGCCAGGATGCGTTGCACGCCCAGCGTTTTGGCGGCCCAGAGTGTAGCGCGCGGATCGGTGCGGTTGGGGCCGCCGAAATAGGGCAGTATCCAGAGGCCGGGTGCATTCTGCTTCTGGCGAAGTGCGAAAGGCCCCGCCTGGCCATAAGGCGTCTGCACTGTGCGTTCTTCTAAGAAGACGCCCAACGTCTCTAGCGAACGGGGCGGGAGCGGTTGGGCGAGGATCAGGAGGTGCATAAAACGTTACCAGGAGCTAGCCGGAAAGCGGTTTTTCGAGGATGCAGTAGATGTTGTGGGTGAAGTATTCGGTGAGAAAAGGCGCTTTTCTGATTACGGAGAATACTTTGGAGATGGCTTTTGTACTGCAATTGGCCTTGAAGTAGACAACGTCGAGGCCACAATTGTACAAAATGCGTCGGTAATCGGCATAACTCAGGCCGTTGAGGCCCAGATCATAGATCGAATTCACCTCATGCGCCCAGCGCCGATCCACGCGTTCTGCGAAGCGTTTCTTGCCCAGGAAAACATGCGTCCAGGGAATGCGAGAATAGGTCATGCCGTGATCGCCAAAGGGGCTGTTGTACAAGGGGCCGAAACCAGCGTAAATGCGACCGCCTGGAACCAAACGCTTGCGCATTTCGGCCAACATGCCAGGCAGGTCGATGATATGCTCGAAGGAATCCTTGGACAGAATGTAATCAAATGACTCCAGAGGATAATCTTTGAGATCTATGTGTTGAAAGGAAATGGCCCCGACCAGTTCCGGATAGTTTTGTTGGACGTTAGCATTGGCGAAGTTAATTCGTTGGACGTTGAGGTCCAAGCCCACGACCTGTGCCGCGCCTGCTTTGGCGACATCTACACACAGGCTGCCGTGGCCGCATCCCACATCCAGCACTCGTTTACCCGCCAGCGATGGGCGATCAGCAAATCTGGACCAGAATCTGGGGTTGTCTCGCTCCCCTCTCTGGAAATATTTAACATCGGCAGGGTTTAGTTTCATCGGCATGATTTGTTCAGGTTCAAGGAGAAAGGTGCGGGATTCAGACGCAAAACGAAGCCCCTGCACATAAAATGAGGGGCGTCAGAGCGATGGCGGTAGACGTGGTTCAGCCAGTGTGGCGCATGCCTACGACGACGGGCAGGGTCTTGAGCATGATAGTTAGGTCGGTCCAAAACGAACGGATTTCGATGTAGCGCAGATCCCATCGCACGATTTCCGGGAAGGGGATGCTGCTCCGGCCATTGATCTGCGCCAGACCGGTGATGCCTGGCAATACCGACAGGCGGGGCATGTACCAATCCTTGTAAACTTCAACTTCATAATCCATTGAGGGGCGAGGTCCCACCAGACTCATCTCGCCAATCAGGATGTTATAAAGTTGGGGGAGTTCATCCAAACTGGTTTTGCGTAGGACTTTACCAACGCGGGTGATTACACGACCATTGCCCGTGGGTTTAAGTAAACCGCCATTACTTTTCGGTCCTTTCGTAATCTCGCCCCGGATGACTTGTTGGGCGAATTTTATATGATTTTCTTTTTGAGCGGCCCCCACTGTCATGGAACGGAATTTATAAAAACGGAAGGGCTTCCCTCCCAAACCAATGCGCTTCTGCGTGATCAGCACGGGGTCGCCATCATCGAGCTTGATCGCCAGAGCAATGAGAAGAAACAGGGGGGATAATAGGATCAACAGAACAAGAGCGACGCTGAAATCGAAGGTGCGTTTCGTGATGCGATAAGCTGCCGACGATGTCGTATGCAACGCTGACTCAGCAACAGGCGCCGTGCGGGTTTGGGCATGCACATGGGGACGTAGCGCGGGACTAATGATTTGCGGTTTGCTAGTGATCATGTCAGCATCGTTCCTTGTCTTGTGCACTGGAATTCCTGGGGGAGGCATTGCAGATCGCATGCTAGAAATCCAGGACTGAGGTGGGTGGCGGGGTCCAATAACGAATAGTGAGTTTGGGACGGGCGGCAGGGGTGTTGTATTCGGAGGAAGCGAAGTCGTATTGAACTTTTGGAATGGCGAATGCTTTCAAGATGACGCCGTTGTCGTCTTCGGGATTTCGCACCCAGTTCTGCACCATTGCGGTTACATCCCAGTCATACCAGCGTTTTGTTTCCGACACTTCTGTGGTAACGTATGATGTTGCGTTGCGATCATCTGGGGCGGCGTTGGCTCCGGGAATTGACCAGGCCTGGGTTGCTGTGGCATGAAGCCAGGTGGCCTGTTCTTCATGCCAGGTGCGATTGAGAAGATAAACGCCAACTGTGGCGGGATTGTCGTTGCTGCGGTTGAATGACCAGAGGCTGAGCTGCGCTTCGACAATATGAGCTTCTGAGGGCAATGTGCTGAGATCGAAGCGAATGAGTGGGGCCATGATGTCAGTTTGGCGTAACCGGAGCCGGTCTACTTTAGCATAGTTGGCTTGGGGATCCCAAGCATTGATATAGGTGTCAACAACGCCGTCGTAGCCTGCGACGCCGGGCTGGAGCACAAGCGTGGTGGGTTCTGGCGTTGGGGGCGGGTGGCGTTGTTGCAGGGAGGGCAGATAGTGGTAATAGGTGAGATGCGTACGGGTTGGCGTGGCGGTCGGGGTCGGTGTGACGGTGGGGCTGACGGTGGGGGTTGGCGTGGCCGTTCCCCGAGGGGTTGCCGTTGGCGTGGCTGTCGCCAGGGGCGGTTCACTGCAATCGACATTGAGAACGTAAGGCCCTTTGCTACCGGTGTAACCGTCGATGACGATTGTATACCGCCCTGGCGTCAGTGCGGGTAAAATCAGGTTGGCGTCGTCGGCGTAGCAACGGTCGGGATCAGCATCTTCCAGGAGAAAAAGATCGAGATCGAGACCAGGATCAGGAGCGTGGTTGAGCGTAAGGGTGATGGGTTGGGTCTGCGTGATGTTGAGTTCGTAGTAGTGCTCGGGGCCTGTTTCCGGCCAGTCAGGTCTGCACCCGTAGGTTTCGATTTGGTTCACACCGGTGCTGGTGTCGCCGTGGTAGACGCCCTGGCAAAAGGCCGGTGTCGCTGGCGAATCATCAGCAGGCGAAGCCTGAACGGTTGTTTCTGCACCAAAGAATCTGATAATCAGGCTGAGGGCGATGAACAGGAGAAGAAGC
Organism: Caldilineae bacterium; assembly: GCA_011176555.1. Classification (GTDB taxonomy): domain Bacteria; phylum Chloroflexota; class Anaerolineae; order J102; family J102; genus DUEF01. The sequence goes on along the minus strand of DUEF01000134.1, from coordinate 470 downwards.
GTAGCTGGCAGTGCAAAGCGATGGGTTGCGGATGGTCCTGGAGCGTTCATGGAGCGTTCAGCCCCGCCCGGCGTAAACCGGACGGGGCTGGTGTTTGGTTATCAGTCGGATGTTACCTGCAGCATGGGCAGATAGAGGAGTGGAACGGGATCGTGGTAGAAGTTCCAGTTGAAGACGCCATTGGGGATGGCGATGGCGATGGGACTAACCGGTTTTGGCGGGCCGTAGATAGTTGAAGGGGGTTCCTCGGCGAGAACGTACTGGTCGCCCGGTTGCAGATCGTCGAAGGTGTAGCTGCCATCGGCGGCTGACGTAGTCTGCAGGCTTTGCGGGCCTGTCAGGGTCAGCGTCGCGCCTGGCAGGCCTTCGCCTTCATCCGGTTGGGCGTTGCCGTTGTGGTCAACGAAGACCAGGCCGGTGATACTGCCGGTGGAGGGCGTTGGCGTGACGGTGGGGATGGGGGTGGGGGT
>DUEF01000133.1 GCA_011176555.1 Caldilineae bacterium | reverse complement strand
TCCCGATTATCATGGGCGCTTCAGCGGCAATCTGCAGCGGCTGATCCTCTTGCCGGTGCAGGATTGGGAGACTCGCCTGCGTTGGTATGAAGAGGATGCGTTGGACATTTTGGGCGTGACCTATCTGGCGGCGGACGCGCGGGAGGAGATGCGGCAGCGCTACGCCAGTGAGTACATCGTCAAGCCCCGGCTGGAGACCCACTTCCTGGCTTTCGACGTCACCCGCCCGCCCTTCGATGATGCGCAGGTGCGGCGGGCCTTCGCCCTGGCCACCGATCGGGCGGCGCTGGCCGATGTGGCGCTCCGCGGCGACATGGCCCCGGCCAGCGGTGGATTGACGCCGCCAGGCATGCCGGGCCATGTCGCTGGCATCGCCCAGCCCTATGACCCCGAGCAGGCGCGGCGGCTCCTGGCTCGATCCGGCTATCCCGGCGGTCGGGGCTTCCCCGCCCTCGATGTGCTGGCTTACGAGGCCGTGGCCGCGCGCAACCGCTTTTTGCAGAGGCAGTGGGAAGATGTTCTGGGCGTGGAGATGAGGTTGGATGTGGTAGGCTGGCGGGAATTTCTATCTCGCCTGGGGCGAAGGCCTTACCATCTGGTCAATTTGAGCTGGCTGGCCGACTATCCCGATCCCGACAATTATTTGCGGGTGAGCCGGCTGCGGGCCTGGTCTGCGTGGCGACACGACGCCTACGATCAGCTCGTGCAGGAGGCCCGGGGCCTCACCGAGGGAGGGGAGCGCATGGCGCGCTACCGGCAGGCCGAGGAGATCCTGGTCCGGGAAACGCCCATCCTGCCCCTGGTGTACGAGCGAGACCATCTGCTGATCAAGCCCAGGCTGCGTCGCTATCCCATGTCCGCTATCCGCCCCGCTTTCTGGAAGGATGCGGTGATACGTGATGCGTGAAAGGCCGTTTTGGGAAACCGATCTCTTGTCTTTTTCAGATACACTCCTCGCACTTCCGAATTCGCAATTCGGCGGGTTTGGCAGCCCGCTCTGTGCAAAGCAGACGATGCGTCGCGCTCTTGCCTGACCCGCATCCCCGTGGTATGCTCCAACAGTCCGAAATCCGCAATTCGCAATCCCCATGCTCACACTTCCCTCCGACCGCCCCCTGATCGTCGCCCGACGCGGCGCTCGCGCCCAAGCCCCCGAAAACACCCTGCCCGCCTTCGAACTGGCTATCGCCCAGGGCGCTGACGCCATCGAGATGGACGTGCAATTCACCAGCGACGGTGAGTTGATCCTCATGCAGGGCGTGGAGGTAGATGAGATCAGTGACGGCGTGGGACGCATTCGCAGCCACACGCTGGAAGAGATCAAGGAGCTGGACGTGGGCAGTTGGTTCGCTCCCGAGTTTGCGGGCACGCGTGTTCCGACGCTGAACGAGGCGCTGGATGCGTTGACCGGTCGAGCGAAGTTGGTGCTGGAGTTGAAAACCTTCACCCGGAAGTCGGAAGGGATGGAAGATCTGGTCTGGGAGCAAATCGAACGGCGGGGCCTGGTGGATGAGGTGACGGTGACGAGTTTCAATTTGTTTGCCCTGCGCCGTCTGAAGAAAATGGCGCCGGGTTTGCGCACGGGGCTGATGCAGGGCGTGGGACTCGCGCCCTGGTTTTCGGGCGGCATGGCCCGCGCCTGGTCGCGGGCGGATGATTGGCATCCCGAGTTCGAGTTTGTGACCGCCGCCATGCTCCAGAAAGTGCAGCAGCCGCTGTGGTTGTGGCCGGTGAACACGACCGCGGAACTGAACAAGTCCATCTCCTGGAACCCCGCCGCCCTCATTACCGACGACCCCGCCTGGCTGCGCGCTGAATTATCTGGCAGGGGGTGAAACATGGATGACATCAGCGACATCAAGCGGTATTACGACAAAACCCACGACGAAGACATCCGCCTCGACCGGCACCAACTCGAACGGGACCTAACCTGGCGCTATCTCGACGCTTTTTTACCGTTCGCCGGGCATTTGCTGGAAATCGGAGCTGCGAGTGGCGGCTACACGCTGGGACTCGCCCGCCGCGGCTACCGCATCTCCGCCTTCGATCTATCCGAGACATTGACGGAACAACGGCGAGCGAAGCTCGACCAGGCGGGTCTGGGAGCGCAGGTTACGCATCATATCGGCGACGCCCGGGATTTGAGCGAATTTCGGGGACAGACGTTCGCGGCGGCGCTCGTGATGGGGCCGCTGTACCATCTGGTCGATGAAAATGACCGTCGCCTGGTGCTCGAGCAGGTGTACGATCTCCTGCGGCCGGAGGGCGTGATCTTCAGCGCTTTCATCTGCCGTTACGGCATTCTGGGTGATCTGATGCGAAGTATTCCCGCATGGATCGAGCACCAGGCTGAAGTGCGGTCGGTGATAGAACACGGCCGGGATCCGGAAGACTGGCCTCGTGGCGGTTTTCGTGGCTATTTCGCCACCGTGGCAGAAGTCGCACCTCTGCATGAATCGCTCGGATTCGAGACCCTCACCCTGGCCGCGGTGGAGCCCGCCATCTCCGCCGATGACGAGAGTTACAACCAACTCGAAGGCCGACAACGTCAACTGTGGCTCGATCTGCTGTTCGAGATCAGCACCGAACCCTCAACCCTGGGCGCATCCCGCCACCTGTTTTACGTCGGCAGAAAATAATTCCGCAATCCACAATCCGAAATCCGCAATTTCTATGTTCACCTACCCCTCCTCCCGCCCTCTGCTCTTCGCCCACCGCGGCGCGTCCGCCCACGCTCCTGAAAACACCCTGCCCGCCTTCGCCCTGGCCGCTGAGATGGGCGCGGATGGCGTCGAATTGGATGTACAGATCACCGCCGACGGCAAGCTCATCATCCGCCACGACCGCGTGCTGGGCCGTACGGAAAACGCCGACGGCGCGGTGCGGGACTGGTCGTTCGAGGATCTGCGGGCGTTGGACGTGGGTTCGTGGTTCGACGCCAGCTTCGCTGGAACGCAGATGCCCACGCCCGAAGAAGTGGTGGAACTGGCCGGGAACAGGCTGCTGCTCAACTTCGATGTAGTCAACGATTCGCCCAAACTCGACGGTGTGGAAACGCTGATGGTCGCGCTTTTCCAGCGTCTGAACCTGTTCGACCGGGCCATGATCTCATCCTTCAATCCCCGCGTGTTGTGGTCCGTGCGCAAACAGGAGCCGCGCATCATGATCGGCGCCACCTGGGGGGCCTTCCTGCCCTGGTATCTGCGCTGGGGCTGGTGGCGACGTTTACTCCGGCCAGACGCCCTGCACCCCAGCTTCGATCTGGTCACGCCCGAACTGGTGGCCCGCACCCACGCTCGCGGCCAGCGCCTGCACGCCTGGACGGTGAACGAACCCGCCGACATCGCCCGCATGAAAGCGGTTGGCGTGGACATGATCATGGGGGATTGGGTGGATCGATTGGTGGCGTCAGGGCGTGTAGACAAGAACGCATGATGGCGTTACAATAAAGCATCGATTCGCACACCCAACAAAATCACACACAGGAGGAGACTCATGGGCGACAAAATCTGGTTAGACCATTACGACAAAGGCATCCGCAAATCGTTGGAGCCATATCCATCGAAAACGCTGGTGGATGTCGTGCACGAGACCGCGAGCCTGCGTCCCGACCATCCCGCGCTGTGGTTCAAAGGGACGACCATCTCCTACGGCGAACTGGTCCGCTTGAGCGATGCCTTTGCGTCGGCGCTGGTGGGTTTAGGCGTCGAAAAAGGCGAGCGGGTGGCGATCATGATGCCCAACAGCCCGCAATACGTCATCGCCGAACTGGGCATCTGGAAGGCAGGCGCGATCGTCGCTTCTATCAACCCCCTCTACACGGGCCGGGAATTGGAGCACATGCTCAAGGAATGCGATGCGGAAACGCTGGTGGTGATGACCATGTTCTACGACAAGGTCAAGGCGCTGCAGGATAAGACGCCGATCAAGCGCGTCATCGCCGCCAATATCAAGACCTATCTGCCCACCGTCCTGCGCTGGCTCTTCACACTGCTCAAAGAAAAGAAGGAGGGGCATCGCATCACCCTCCAAGAGGGCGATTATCGCTTCGATCAATTACTGGCGGCTTATGCCCATATCCCGCCGCCAGCCGAAAAGCCCAAGGCGGAGGACCCGGCCCTGATCTTGTTCACGGGCGGCACAACCGGCCTGGCCAAAGCCGCGCTGGGTTCGCATGGCGGCCTGGTGCAATCGGGATTGCAGATCAATGAATGGTTCAAGAATGCTATGGGGGAGTGGGACGAAGTTTTTCTCACCAGTTTGCCCTTGTTCCATGTCTTCGCCGCGGCCGGTGTGCAGACGGTGGCGTTGGTGTCGCGCAGCATGATGGCCCTGGTTCCCAATCCCCGCGATATCGATGATGTCATCGAAACCATCGAGAAGACGAAAGCCACCTTTGTGCCTGGCGTTCCCACCTTCTACAACGCCCTGCTCAACCACCCCAAAGTCAAATCCAATGAGGCCGATCTCACCTCCATCAAACTGTGCATTTCCGGCGCGTCCGCGCTGCTGCAAGATACGAAAGAACGCTTCGAGGCGCTGACCGGCTCGCGCATCGTCGAGGGCTACGCCCTCACCGAGTCGATGATGGCCATTGTCTGCACCCCGGTCGATGGCGTTTACAAGGTCGGTTCCGTAGGCATGCCGGTGCCAGATGTCGAAGTGCGCATCGTGGATGCTGACACCGGTCAGGAAGAGATGCCCAACGGGGAGGTCGGTGAGATCATCCTCAAAGCGAAGCAACTGATGCTGGAGTACTGGAACCGGCCCGAAGCCTCGGCCGAGACCATCCGCGACGGCTGGCTTTTCACCGGCGATCTGGGTTATCTGGATGAGGACGGCTATCTCTTTATCGTCGACCGCAAGAAGGACGTGATCAAGCCCAGCGGTTTCCAGGTGTGGCCGCGCGAAGTCGAGGAAGTCATCGCCAGTCATCCGGCCGTGGCCGAGGTGGGCGTAGCTGGCGTGCCCGACCCACGCACGACGGAAGCGGTCAAGGCCTGGGTTGTGTTGGAAGAAGGCCAGACGCTGACGAAGGACGAGCTACGAGCGTACTGCAAGGAGCACCTGGCCGGCTACAAAGTCCCCAAGCACGTCGAATTCCGCACGGAATTGCCCAAGAGCGCGGTGGGCAAGGTCCTGCGGCGCGAGTTGGCGAAAGAAGGGTAGGTTTCCGGGTAATGGCGAGTTTGTGCTATTATTCAGGGCCGCACGTGTGCATTCACCATGCGTGCGGTCTTGAATTTTCGATGTTGCCCCGCAACAGAATGGAGTATCTACGGTAATGCCCGAACAAATCGCTAATTTCATCGGCGTTGGCCTGGAATGGGTCGTCGCCATTTTCGGCGGACTCCTGGTCGCCTTTTGGGTCGGCCTGATCGTGTGGACCTGGCGCGACATCCGCTCGCGTTCCTCCGACATCTTCGCCGCCATCCTCGCCTCGCTGCTGGTCGCCATCTTCAATGTCATCGGCATCCTGCTTTACCTGCTGCTGCGGCCCAAGCACACCCTGGCCGAGCAATACGACCGCGCTCTGGAAGAAGAAGCGCTGCTGCGAGAGATCGAGCAAGCGCCCGCCTGCCACAAATGCGGTCGTCCGGTAAACGCCGACTGGCAGTACTGCCCCTACTGCGAGGCTGAACTGCGCCACCCCTGCCCGCGCTGCGGCTATCTGCTTGATCCTGACTGGAAGCGCTGTCCCCAATGTGGCGCGTATCCCGACCAGCCCGCACCCGAACCCGAGTACGTGCCCCCGCCGCCCGTCACGCAAGCGCTCGACCCGATGGCGTACGCCCCCAAGCCCGTGGCGGAGACAGTCCAGGTCGAAGAAGCGCCGATGGTGGAGGACACCGTGACGGTAAACGAGTAGGCCGGGTGATTTACCGACCTACCGGCCTATTGATCAATCGCCGCTAATAGTTCGCTCGGATCGGCAGGCAACTCGTCCACCATGCACCCGGCGGTTTCCAGCAAGATGCGGGTTTCCGGGGGATGCTCCCCGACCAGGGTGACGTTCACCGCCCGCAGCGCCTGCTCGACCGTGAAACCGAAGGCGTACTCGCGTTCAGCCAGATGGTCGGCCAACAGAGAAAGGTGGAGTTGAGTGATGGGGTCGGAGGGAGGCCCGAAAAGCAGGTAGCGGTTGAGGGGCTGGTTGGTAACGATGGGCGGGAAATCCAGTTCCACCCAATTGGAGCCATCCACTTCCACCGGTCCCAACATGCGGCCATCGTTCAGATCTTCGATCGTGTAACGCCCGGCAGCCAGGTGCTCGAAACGATAGAGCTCGTCATCGCCCACCTCGCTGAGGCGTTCGTTGCCTTCATCGCCCCGCAACACGAGGGTGTGTCCTTGCCCGCCGTACACCCGGCCACTGATCACGCTATCAGCCAGGGGGTCTGCCAGGGGGGCGACGGTGCGCTGGATGGTGATGGCGAAGGAATGATGGAATAAGGCGTTGCCGGGGGCTTCGTCGGGATGGTCGGTGCGCAGGTTTTCCACGCGGTCGGAGGGCAGATCCAACATCTCGATGCTGCAAACCTGCCATTTCCACAGGGGGAAATTCGCTCCTGGCTCGCCCAGGGGTTTGTCGATGACGATCTTCTCCGCCCCGCCATCCCAACTGACCAACGCGCGTGCTCCGAAAAGCCGGTTGCCCTCTTCGTCGATGGCATCCAGGAAAATATGATGCCTGCCGTAATTTTCCGCGGGCTCCAGGTGATGCACGCGAATGACCTTCCAGTACTCGACGCCGGGCTCGACATTCGCCTCGACGACGCGCACATCATAAGCCACTGCATCGTTGATCAATTCTGTCATGGGAAACCTCTCTTTCGTAATCTGTACTCAATAAACGCCCGCCAGAATCTCCGCCATCGTCACCAGATCCTGACGTCGGTCGATGACCTGGCAGCCGGCGGCCTGCAGCGCGGACACGGTCTCTTCAGAAACGCCATCGCCTAGCAGAGTGACGACTTCGGCGTGTTCGGCCTCGGCGGTGTTGAAACCGATCACGCTTTCCGGCTGGGTGGCGAACCAGGAGGCCAACAGACGCACCAAGGCGGCGCGCAGCGCCGGATCGGCCATGCACAGCAGATAGTAATGGGGGATGGGCTTGGCGCTGGGTTCGGCGGTGGTGGCATAGCGTAAGTTCGCCACAAGGTCGTTGTTGCCGTCCAGCAACAGGTGATTGGCCACCACCGCGCCATT
>DUEF01000132.1 GCA_011176555.1 Caldilineae bacterium | reverse complement strand
TGCTACTCTGGCTCCTGGCGATGGTTTGGCTGCTGCTGCCAGCAATAGTTCGCCGTCGAAAATGGTTGCCGTTGGTCCTCCTCTTTCCCATCTTGTTGGCGCTGAACCTGCCGATCTACGGCGACATCGCCTACAAAAGCGCCCTGCTCAACCCGTACGACGCTGAAACGCGCACCGCCTTCATGGCCCGGGCCCTCCTCCTCAGCCCTTACGATCACGTTCTGGCTGCGGGCATGGCGGTGGTGGAACAGCAACTGGCGCCCACCACTGCTGGCCTGGACAGCGCCGATTCTCAGCGCATCACAGCGCTCTACCAACGCGCCATGAGCGCCCAACCCCTTGCCCCGGAGCCGGTTGCTGCTTACGCTGAGTGGCTCCGGCAGCGTTCGCAGTACGACCTGGCCGCTATTCCCCTGGCCTATCAGTTTTTCGAGCGCACGCTGGCATTATCGCCAAACGACATCGGGGCCCGCAATCGCCTGGCGCTGCACCGCTGGCAAAATGGCGATGTCGAGGTTGCTATCGACGAACTGGAGGCGTTGCTGCTGGTGGATCCGCTGTACGGCCCAACCTACCTCAACCTGGCTGCGATTCAACACGCCCAGGGCGATGTGCTCGCAGCGCAAGCGACGCTCGAAACTGGCGCAGCCAGAGTTCCCTGGTGGCCCGATCTGCAGCAGGCCCTGGAGGATTATCGCCGGTGAATGATGAGCGCTCCCCTCGCCCGGCTGCAAACCGCTCGCCAGACCACACCAGCGAAAAAGCGTGGCCGCTGGTCACAATCGCCGCGCCTGTACTGAACGAAGCACCTCGTTTGCCGGCGCTTCTGGCCAGCATCGAAGCGCAAACCTACCCCGCAGATCGTTTGCAGATCTTGCTGATTGACGGCGGTTCAGAGGATGGGACAGTGGCCCTGGCCCGGCGGGCGGCCGCGCACAATGACGCCATCGAACTGCTGCACAATCCCAAACGTTTGGCCGCCGCCGCCCTCAACCTGGCCCTGGCTCGGGCGCAGGGGGCGTATTTCATGCGGGTCGATGGTCGCAGTCGCCTTGGCCCCGACGCCGTCGCCCGGGCCGTCGCGCGCATCGAGGAGCGAGGATGCGCCGGTGTGGCGGGGGTGCAATTGGCGGTGGGAGAGAGCAGAACAGGTCGGATTCACGCCCTGGCTTTGAATCACCCTCTGGGCGGCGGCGGGGCTCGTTATCGCAGCGCCCGCCGACTTGAGGAAAGCGAGACGCTCTATCTCGGTTTGTATGCAACGGACTGGTTGCGGCGCGTTGGTGGTTGGGATAAGACATTTGCGGCCAATGAGGATTTCGAACTCAACACCCGCATCCGCAAGAACGGCGGCGTCTTGCTGGTCGATCCCGCTATCCCCATCACCTACGTGGCGCGGGATGAACTCCTGGGTTTGGCGAAACAATACGCTCGCTACGGGGCCTGGCGCACAGTAACCTGGAAGCGACACCACGACGCTATGCGTTTGCGACACCTGATTCCGGCCTTGTTTGCCGTTGTCCTGGTCTTGGGGTTAGGGATGTCACCGTGGTCGCTTTTGCCTTTGGCAACCGTGTCAGCAATCTATGCGACTATCGTTTTCCTTGTCAGTTTTCACCTCAGTCTGGCGCATCGCCTGAACTATTTACCCCGCTTGCTGGTTGTATTTCCGACCTTGCATCTCTCCTGGGGTTTCGCTTTTTGGTTGGCCTGGCTATTCCCACCCAGCTCGCACCCGCTGATCGTTGAGGTGGCCCCGCGCTAACTTCAGAAAATCCGGCTAAACCGTTATAATGGTGTCACCACCTAACAATTCAGATCGATTATCGGAGACGAACCCTTTATGAGCCAAACCCCAACTATGCTTGAATTGGCCGCGGAAGCCCGCACCGTGCAGGCGAAACTCGAACAACTCTGGGCTGACGAAGGCGTCGAACAGCTGACTATTTTCCTCGATCCTGAAATCGTCGTCGTCCTGGAAGAAATCAAACAGGTCAGCATGGATTTCGTCGAGCAGATTGCCGCTTTGTCCAGCGTCGACTGACGCCAGCCCCACATGTTTGCTGACGAAGCAAAAATCTACGTGAAGGGCGGCGATGGCGGCAATGGCATCGTTGCTTTTCGGCGCGAAAAATTCGTGCCGCGCGGTGGGCCTAACGGCGGCAACGGCGGCAAAGGGGGCGATGTTTATCTCGTGGCCAGTCCTCGCCACAATACCTTGTTCCATTTCACCAGCAGGGTCCATTTCAAGGCGGAACGCGGCGGGCATGGCGGCGGTTCCAACAAGCAGGGCAAGCAGGGCAAGGATGTCGAGGTTCCGGTGGCGCCAGGGACGGCGGTTTACGACGCGGACAGCGGTGACTTTTTGGGCGAATTGATCGAGGTGGGAGACAGGATACTGGTGGCGCGCGGTGGCCGGGGCGGCCGCGGCAACGCCGCCTTTCGCTCCGCCACCAATCAAACCCCGCGGTTGGCCGAGAAAGGGGAGCCGGGAGAAGAACGCTGGTTGAGATTAGAACTGAAATTGATCGCCGATGTTGGCATTGTGGGCATTCCCAATGCGGGAAAGAGCACGCTTCTATCGGTGGTCACCCGCGCCAAACCCAAGATCGCCGCTTATCCCTTCACGACTCTCACCCCGAACCTCGGCGTGGCAGTCGTGGATCATCAGGATATCGTGCTGGCCGACATCCCCGGCCTGATCGAAGGTGCACATGCCGGCGTCGGCCTGGGACTTACTTTCTTGCGTCACATCGAACGCACTCGCCTCTTGATTCATATCCTGGATGGACTCAGCCCCGATCCGGTGGGCGACTACCACGCCATCAACCAGGAAATGGTGTTGTTCAAGCCCCATTTGGCTGATAAACCGCAGATTGTGGCCTTCAACAAGATGGATTTGCCCGATGTGCAGGAGCGCTGGCCTCAGATACAGGAAGCTCTGGCGGACATCGGCGTGGAAGCGCTCGCCATCAGCGCGGTCACGGGTGAGAATGTGCAGACATTACTGCAAAAAGCCGCTGCCCTTCTGGCTACTTTGCCCCCGCCAGAACGCGTGGAAACACCGGTCGTGCTGACTCCGACCGATGAAGATGTCTTCACCATCGAGCAAGTCCCTGAAGGCTGGATTGTGCGCGGCAAACGCATCGAGCGCGCCGCAGCCATGACCAACTGGGACTACTACGAAGCGATCCTCCGTTTCCAGCGAATTCTGGAGGCGATGGGCATCGCCCGGGCACTGGAAGATGCGGGCGTCCAGGAAGGCGACACCGTGTTCATTGGCGACGCCTCAGAACTCACCTGGAGTTACACACACTTCCTCGAATAGCGTCTCTCCAGATCCCTACTCCTTACTCCAGAGCACTATGCTTCGCATCGGCATCCTCGGCGGCACTTTCGATCCAGTCCATATGGGCCATCTTGTCCTGGCTGAAACCGCCCGCGACACCCTCCGTCTCGACCGCGTGTATTTTGTGCCCGCCGCCGACCCTCCGCACAAACATGGCCAGGTCATCGCCCACAAAGATGACCGTCTGGCGATGTTGGAACTGGCTTTGGCAAGCAATCCCGCTTTTAGCATCTCATTGATCGATCTTGAGCGCCCCGGCCCGCATTACACCGCTGATATGGTCGAACTGGTGCGAGAGAAACTGGCTCCTGCTGATGAACTGTGGTTCCTTATGGGCCTGGATTCCTTGATCGATTTCCCCAACTGGCACGACCCTGACCGCATTCGGCGCACCGCCCGTCTTGCCGCCGCCACCCGCCCCCATTATGAAATCGATTGGACGCCCCTGGAAGCGGCGCTCCCTGGCATCATCCATGAGGTGACGCTGTTGCCCATGCCTGGCGTCAGCATCGCCTCCCAAAATTTGCGTCGCAAGATCCAGCATGGTAGCAGCATCCGCTATCTCGTGCCCGAGCCGGTGCGGGATTATATTCTTGAACAGGGGTTGTACCGTTTGTAGGGCGTTGGATATTGGATACTCGGTATCCCCTATTGATCAGCCTCTTAAATACGCCATCACTAATTGCACCGTCGCTACCAGGGCGTCGGTATGCGTGCGTTCGTAACTGTGCGAGGCATCCACGCCTGGGCCGATTAGCGCCACCTGCACGTCGCCGCCAGCGCGCCAAAACGCCTCGCCGTCGGAACCGTAGTAGGGATAAATGTCCATTTTATGGGGGATGCCGTTCTCCTGCGCCAGTTTGCGAAGGCGTTGCGTGAGACCGTGGTGATACGGCCCACCTGAGTCTTTGGCGCAAATGGTGACGTGGAACTCGTCGGACATTTGTCCATCGCCCACCGCGGCCATGTCCACCGCCACCAACTCAGCCAGGTCGGGCGGGAACCCAGTAGCGGCCCCGTGCCCTACCTCCTCGTAATGGCTGATGTGAAGGGTGACGCGCTGCGCAGGTGAGATGCCTGCTTCCTGCATGGCCTTCACCGCGGCCAGCACACTGGCGATGCCGGCCTTGTCGTCCAGATGGCGGGAGCGGATGAAGCCGGAGTCGCTAACTTCGACCCGGGGATCAAAGGCGACGAAGTCGCCCACCTCGATGCCGAGCGCCCGCGTTTGCCCCGCCGATATCGTGCGCTCGTCCAGCCGCACCTCCATCATCTCGGCGGAGCGTTTGGTCTCGCCGACCGCTTTGCCGTACACGTGGGCGGATGCTTTGCTGAGCAATAGACTGCCACGTATCACTCGACCATTGGTTGTGAACACCTGGCAGCCTTCTCCTTCGACCGTATTCCAGGCGAAACCGCCGATGTTGGTGAGTATCAGGCGTCCGTTGCCTTTGATTTCCTTCACCATAGCCCCCAGGGTGTCGGCGTGTGCGGTGAGGGCGCGGGGAGCATCATCGCTCTGGCCAGCCCATTCGGCCACCAGCGCGCCTTTCACCGTGCGCCGCGGCTGCAGGTCGAGTTCACGCAGGGCTTGCTCGACATAGGTGATGGCCGGGTCAGCCAAGCCGGTGGGGCTGGGGATGTCGAGCAGGTCGGTGAGAATGCGAATAAGATAAGTGACGTCGATGGAAGGTGTTTTCATGGTCACATCCTGCGTAAAGCGTAAAACGTGAAACGCAAGCGCGTTCGATTACGCATTGCGTTTCACGTTTTACGTTCAAGGGACAGCCTGGCTGGGAAGGGGAAGCCTAGTGCTGTAAGATCTGCGAAAGGAAGAGTTTGGTGCGATCTTCTTGCGGATTCTCGAAGATCTGCGACGGCGGGCCAGATTCGACGATGCTGCCCGCGTCCATGAACAGCATGCGGTCGGCCACAGCACGGGCGAAGCCCATCTCGTGGGTCACGGCCAGAATGGTCATGCCGCTTTCGGCCAGTTCGACCATGACATCCAGCACCTCCTTGATCATCTCCGGGTCGAGCGCCGAGGTGGGCTCGTCGAAGAGCATGATCTGAGGCTGCATGGCCAGGGCGCGGGCGATTGCCACGCGCTGTTGCTGGCCGCCAGAAAGCTGGCCGGGATACTTCTCGGCCTGTTCGGGGATGCCGACGCGTTCGAGTAATTGCATGGCGATCTCTTCAGCTTTCTTCTTCTTCCATTTTCGCACCTGGATCGGCCCCAGCGTGATGTTTTGCATAACCGCTAGGTGTGGGAAGAGGTTGAACTGCTGGAACACCATGCCGACCTCTTTGCGAATGGCGGCGATATTGCGCACATCATGGCTCAGCTCGATGCCGTTGACGATGATGGTGCCTTGCTGGTGTTCTTCCAGGCGGTTGATGGTGCGGATGAAGGTGGATTTGCCTGAGCCGGAAGGGCCAAAGATCACGATCACTTCGCCTTTATCCACTTCCAGATCGATGCCGCGCAAGGCGTGGAATTGTCCGTACCATTTATGGACATCTCTGCAGATGATGACGGGCTCACTCATAATTATCTCCTACTTGTAACTTGGATGTATTTCACATGTTGCGTGTTGCGTATTGCGTGAGCAAATGAACGGAACACGCAACACGCAACACGAAGTCGCTTCTACCGTTCTCCAACGCCCAGGGATGTTTCCAGGCGCTTGCTTGCATAGGACAAGCCATAGCTGAAGACCCAGTAGACCAGGGCGATGAAGGTGTAGACTTCGAGTTGGGTGCCGATGTAGTTGGGATTGGCCAGTACGGCGCGGGCAATGCCCAGCAGATCGAATAGCCCTACCAGTGCAACCAGTGAAGTGTCTTTGAAGAGGCCGATAAACTGACCTACCAGGACGGGAATGACGGCGCGTAGCGCCTGGGGCAGGATGATGCGCGTCATCTTGGCGAAGCCGCCCAAGGCGATGGCGTCGGCTGCTTCATACTGACCTTTGGGGATCGACTGTAAGCCGCCCCGGACGTTTTCGGCCAGGTAGGCGGCGGCAAACATGACGATTGCGACCGCGACGCGGATGAAGTTGTCGATCCGGAGCCCCGCGGGCAGGACATAAGGCAACATCACCATGCCCATGAACAATAGCGTCACCAGGGGCACGCCGCGGATGACTTCGATGTAGATGACGGATAGCCAGTGGATGGCCTTCAGTTCGGATTGGCGGCCCAGGGCCAGCAGGACGCCGATGGGGAAGGAAAAGACGATGCCGATGATCGCCAATAGCAGCGATAGGAGTAGGCCGCCCCAGAAGTTGGTTCCCACCTGCGGCATGAAGCCGTTCTCGCCAAAACCGCGTACAATCAGGAGAATCAGCGGTAGGTAAAGGAGTAGCAGCGTGATGGTGGGGCGTTGTAATTGTTTGGGAAAGGTTCGTCCCAGGAAATAAGCGACGAGCGCCACCACATCGATGAGCAAGACATTGATCCAGACGTTGGAACCCAGGGCAAGTGCGGCCAGTGCGAATAGTAAGGGGAGGATGAGTAATAGCCAACCCGCCATTTCTCGACTACGCACGAATACGCCCCACATCAGCCCGCCAATCGCAGCGGCCAGGTAGATGACCAGCCAGAGTCGCCATGCTTCCTCGGTGGGATATTGGCCTTTCATGAACAGGGCGAAGTTGTTGACGATCACGTCCCAGCGCGCGGTTTTGAACACCCAGTTGGCGCCGGTATACACTGCCCAGGCGATGAAAAGGGCGGCAAGGATGGTGAGGATGGCATCGAGCCAGGAGCCAAAGAGGTTCTTCTTGAGCCATCCTAAAACGGTATAACGTTCAGTGGGAGGTGGTAGCACCTCACCTTGTGTTGTCGATGCTGTTGTTGTCATGATTAGCGCTCCACCAGGCGAATGCGTTGGTTGTACCAGTTCATGAACAGCGAAGTAATCAGGCTAAAGGTCAGGTACACCATCATGGTCAAAGAAATCGCCTCGATGGCCCGTCCCGATTGGTTGATGATGGTGCCACCCACCGCGAAAAGATCGGGATAACCTACGGCGATAGCCAGCGAGGAGTTCTTGGTTAAGTTGAGGTACTGACTGGTGAGCGGCGGCACGATCACGCGTAGGGCCTGCGGGAAAACAACCAGGCGCATGGTCTGGAACCCGCTCAGACCCAGGGCGCCAGCGGCCTCGCGTTGGCCTTTCGAGACCGATTGAATGCCAGCACGCACGACTTCGGCAATGTAGGCAGCGGTGTAGATCACGAGGCCAAGGAGGAGCGCCATGAACTCGGGCGACCAGGAAGTCCCTCCTTTGAAGTTACGCCCGGCTAATTCAGGCAGGCTCAACCTCAGCGGCGGTTGTGGAGTTGCCAGTGTAATTACGATCCAACCGATCGCAGCGACCACCAGGAATGCGACCGTGCCCCAGAGCCAGTAGAGAGGCATTCTCCCTGTCTCTCTACCCTGGCGGATGAGAATCACAGCCACGACCAGGGCCACAAACAGGGCGATGATTAACGCCCAGACATAAAATGGCCAGGAGGCCGTTGGTTCGCCCCAGGCGACGAAAACACCCCGATTCGTTAAGAAAGCGATTTTCCCCAGCGCCACAGCATGTTGCACTTTCGGAAGTTTGAAAAAGACGCCTGCCGCCAAGAAAACAAGCAGAACGAGGAGCGGGATGTTGCGGAGAAATTCAACGTAAATGGAGGCGAGTTTGTTGATAAGCCAGTTGTTCGACAAACGCGCAACGCCGATGATGATACCCAAGATGGTTGCAAGAATGATACCCAGAAACGAAACTTTTATCGTGTTAAGCAAACCGACCAGAAAAGCCCTTGCATAGGTGCTGGCCCGGCTGTATTCGATTAGCTTTTCCCCGATATCGAACTGGGCAGTCTGTTTCAGAAAGCTCAAGGTTAGAGGCTGCCCGCTGGCTTCTAAACCCGTGACAAGGTTGTGGATGAGATAGTAAATAAACCCCACCACGGCCCCGACCAAAACCACTTGAATAATCACCTGCAAGTAACGCTCATCTCGCCAGAAGGGAACAGCCTGCTGTTCGGATGTGTTGGTAGTCATGGTCTTACCCTTGTGGTATGGATGATGATGTTGTATGCAGGAGTGAGAAAGATGTCGCCATCCTCATCCTGTGAGAAAAGAGAAGAAGGGAAAGGCGCTCGCCCTTCCCTTCTGTCGTACTTTAGCGCCGGTTTAGCGGAAAGGCGGTGAGTAAAGCAGTCCGCCATCCACATACGAGGAGTTGAGGCCTCGCGGCAGATTGAACACGGTATCGGGACCCAGATTCCGATTGTAGATCTCGGCGTAATTGCCGACCATCTTGATGACGTTATAGGCCCAGGCATTGTCCAGACCCAGTTTCACGCCCATGTCGCCCTCTTTGCCGAGCAACTTCAGGACATTAGGATCGTCGGAGGTAGCCAGAACTTCATCCACATTTTCAGAAGTGATGCCCATTTCCTCGGCCTGGAAGGTGGCGAAGACCATCCACTTGACGATATCGAACCATTGGTCGTCACCCTGGCGGACCAGCGGCCCCAGAGGCTCCTTGGACATGGTGACGTTCATGATCATGTGCTCTTCCGGGTTGGGGAACAGAGACATGCGAGCGACCAGGCCCGACTTATCTGTGGTCCAACCATCACAGCGTTCCTCCAGATAAGCGTTTGTGACATCATCTGCGGTTTCGAACACCACTGGCGTGTAGTTCACGCCCGCGGCAGCCATTTGATCGGCCAAGTTCAATTCAGTCGTTGTGCCGGACTGGACACAGATGGCGCCACCCTCGAAGTCTCCGAGTGATTCGATACCACTATCCTTGCGCACGACCATGCCCTGGCCATCGTAAAAAGTAGTGGGGGCGAAGTTGGTGCCGAGTTCCGTATCACGCGTGAGTGTCCAGGTGGTGTTGCGGATCAGAACATCGATCTCGCCCGCCTGCAGCGTGGTGAAGCGTTCTTTGGCCGTGAGGGGACGATATTCGACCTTGTCGGGATCACCATAAACAGCTGCCGAGAGCGCCCGGCAGAAGTCGACATCGAAGCCGGCGTAGCTGCCGTCTTCTTGCAAGAAACCGAAACCGGGAACATTTGCATTGACGCCACAGATGATCTTGCCGCGGTTCTGTACAACGGCGAGGGTGCCCTCACCTGCTTGCGCCTCAGGCTCTTCCTGTGGTTGTTCTTGCGGTTGCTCTTGTGGTTGTTCTTGTGGTTGCTCCTGCGGCGCAGGCGTATCTTTGCCACCGCCACAAGCGGCGAGCACAAGTGTGGCAACCACGAGTACTGCTAGCAGCACGAAAATTTTACGTGACATTGGGACATCCCTCCTTTTAGGAATAGTGTTGGGGAAACGAAAAGAATAAAGATACAAGCCCGATATGACGAGCGTTGCTAACGATTGTTGGTTCGTTCACTCCACACGACATAAAGTTCGGCACCCAAAACAAGAACCTGCGTGCGGCGAGATATTGAAGCCACAATTCCAAAAATCACTCCTCATCAGAGGGATTATGCTTATTCAATCATTGTGGCTGGATTATGCTAAAAAAGTACCATGCTGACACCGATCTGTCAAATGAAGGCCGTTCCGAAAACGCCCGCAGCGCATGTCATTCGTCAACCAAGCCCAGATTGGCGATGACATCCAGGCTGAGGGGGCTGCGTACGCCACCTTGCCAGCGGTAATACCCCGCGGCCGCAATCATGGCGGCATTGTCGGTGCAGAGATAGAAGGGGGGCACAGAAACCGGGACGGGCGAGTTAGCCATCATGGTCTGGCGCAGCAAGGCATTGGCGGACACGCCGCCGCACACGCAGATCTCGCTCGCCTTCACCTCTTCAGCAGCCTGCACTGTTTTCCGCACCAACACATCCACCACAGCCTGCTGGAAAGAAGCCGCTAAATCGGCGACAGCTTCGCTGGGGAGATGTTCGCCCGCGGTCAAACGGCGGCTGGCGGCGGGAGTGCCGCCCTCCAGTTTTTGCACGGCCCGCAGCACCGCCGTCTTCAAACCGCTGAAGCTGAAATCGTGGGTTCCAGGCAACCAGGCCCGGGGCAAACGAAAGGCGGCCGGGTCACCACTTTGGGCGGCGACTTGCACGGCCGGGCCGCCGGGGTAACCCAGACCCAGCAAGCGGGCGACTTTATCGAACGCTTCACCCGCGGCATCATCGATGGTCCCGCCCAGGCGCTGATATCGGCCATGATCCTGCATCAACACCAGCTCGGTGTGCCCGCCGCTGACGATGAGCACGAGCACGGGGAAGGTTTTGTCCGCGCGATTGCCCTCGGCCTCGATCCAGTTGGAGTAAATGTGCCCTTCCAGATGATTCACGGCCACCAGGGGCAAGCCCTGCGCCCAGGCCATGCCCTTGGCCGCGTTCATCCCCACCAGCAGCGAGCCCGCCAGACCAGGGCCCTGGGTCACCGCCACCGCCGCTAGATCCGGCCAGCCAATCTGCGCCCCGGCCAGCGCCTGCTCCACCACCGGGATGATCGCCAACACATGCTGCCGCGACGCCATCTCCGGGAACACGCCGCCATATTGCCGGTGCAGATCCACCTGGGACGCCACGATATTGCTGAGCAGATGGCGACCATCGGCCAATACCGCCGCCGCCGTTTCATCACAAGAGGTTTCGATGCCGAGGATTAAGGTCATGTCAGCCTTCTCCAAACGGCTCCAGAAATTCAATCAACACGCCATGCGCCGATTTTGGGTGCAGGAACGCGCCGTGGCCTTCCGCTGCTTTGATCGGTTCGTCGTTGATCAGTTGCAGGTCGCGGGCCGCCAGCTCCTCCAGCGTTCGTTGCACGTCATCCACCTCCAGGCAGATGTGGTGCAAGCCCTCGCCGCGCTTGGCCAGGTATTTGGCCACGCCCGAATCAGCGGTAATGGGCTGGATCAGTTCGATCATGCTCTCGCCCGCGGGCA
>DUEF01000131.1 GCA_011176555.1 Caldilineae bacterium | reverse complement strand
TCCGGTCTCGACTATCCTGTCCTCCTGCTCCTGTTCTTTGGCTTGTTCTACGCGCTGGGAGCGGAGCGCAAAGGCTTCGCCTTCTACGATTTCCGCACCGTTTTCCTGACGCCAGCGCTGTTCTACTGGCTCGTTGTTCATGGGGAGAGGGCGAAATTGAACCTGCCCGGTTTAAGCGACGCCCTGGTGCTGGGCAGTTTGCTGATCAGTCTCATCGGCCTGGCCCAATTCACCAGCGGAGGGGCCTATTTCGTCGAGGGCGTGCCCCGCATCAGCGCCCTGTTCGGCTCGGCCAACAACCTGGCGCTTTACCTGGGACGGGTGCTGCCGTTGCTGCTCTCGATCGTGGTTCTGGGCCCCGCCCCCCGGCGCTGGCTCTACCTGTTGGCCCTGATCCCCATCGCCGCCGCCGCTTTCCTCACTTTCTCGAAAGGATTGATTTTGGTCAGCGTTCCCGCCAGCCTGCTGTTGCTGGCGATCTTGCAACCCCGTATGCGCAAGGCGGTCGCTGTCCTCTTCGTCGTGGGCGTGCTGGCGCTTCTGCCCTTCCTGGGAGCGACCCGTTTCACCGATCTGCTCAACACCAACAGCGGCACGACTTTCCTGCGCTTGCAACTGTGGCGCAGCGCCTGGCAGATGTTTCTCGACCAACCCTGGCTCGGCGTCGGGCCCGACAATTTTCTGTACGCCTACCGCAGCATTTACGCCCTGCCCGTCGCCTGGGAAGAGTTGCAACTGAGTCACCCCCACAACCTCTTCCTCGATCTTCTCACCCGCACCGGCTTATTCGGCTTCCTCGCCGGCATCTGGCTTCTGTCATCCACCCTCCTTCATGGCTTCCGGTCGCTCCGCCAATATCCCTTACCCAATACCCAATACCCCTATTTTCTCGGCCTCCTCGTTGGCCTGACCGCCGGCCTTTTCCACGGCCTGATCGACAACTCCATCTTCCTGGTCGATCTCGCCATCCTCACCTATCTCGCCATCGCCGTGGTCGAGCGACTGCGGCGGGAGCGAGCCACTGCGTCATGAGCGGCTAGATTGCCACGCCGCCCTGCACCTGCTATCCTTCTCCCCACGATCCCCAATTCGCAATCCAAAATTATTCCCATGCGCATCCTCATCACCGGCGGGGCCGGCTTTCTAGGTTCCCATCTCACCGACCGCTTTTTGTCCGAGGGACATGAAGTGACCGTGCTGGACAACCTCATCACCGGCAACCTCGACAACATCGCCCAGCATTTTGGCAACCCCAACTTCCAGTTCATCAAGCACGACGTCACCACGCATATCCATGTGCCGTACGCCGTCGACGCCGTGTTGCATTTCGCCAGCCCGGCCAGCCCCAAGGATTTCCCCGCCATACCCATTCCCATCCTCAAGGTGAATTCCCTGGGCACGCACAACGCCCTGGGCCTGGCGATGGCCAAAGGCGCGCGTTTCCTCCTGGCCTCCACCTCCGAGGTGTACGGCGATCCGCTCGTGCATCCCCAGCCAGAGACCTACTGGGGTAATGTCAATCCCATCGGTGTGCGCGGCGTTTACGACGAATCCAAGCGCTTTGCCGAAGCCATCACCATGGCATATCGCCGGGCGCACGATCTCGACACCCGCATCGTTCGCATCTTCAACACTTACGGCCCACGCATGCGCCTTGAAGACGGTCGGGTCATCCCCAACTTCGTCAGCCAGGGCCTGCGGGGCGATCCCCTCACTATTTACGGTGATGGCTCACAGACCCGTTCGTTTTGCTATGTCGATGATGAAGTGGAGGGGTTCCATCGGCTGCTCATGTCCGACGAACCCGGCCCCGTGAACATCGGTAACACCAACGAGACTTCCATGCTGGAACTGGCGGAAATGGTCAATGCCTTGACCGGCAACAAGGCCGGTATTGTTTTCAAACCGCTGCCAGTAGACGATCCCAAAGTGCGGCAGCCCGACATCACCAAAGCGCGCGAGACCCTTGGCTGGGAGCCGACCATTGGCCTGGAAGAGGGGCTGCAACGCACCATCGCCTGGTTCCGCACGCATATCCCCGCCTAATGTGGGAGCGACCCGCCGGTCGCCCCTGCCACGCAAAATGCCATGCCTATCCAACTTGACGCCAGTAGCCAACCCGTTCACCGTCGCGCAGCGCGAGGCGTTTACAAACGCTTCCTTGCTTTATCCTTCCGGGTGGGAAAGCGCACCAGATCGAGAGTGCTCAATTGGTTTCGCCCCTGGGCTGAATGGCCCGGGCATGATGCACATTGGGACAACTTGGAGGCCTACGCACAGTGGCTGCCAAAGCACGTGCGCTGGAAGCCCGATAGCCTCAACGGCTTGATTGATGTCTTTCCCACACGATCGACTATCGCCGCCCAGTTCAAGGAGAAAGGCATTTTCGAGGACGATTGCGATGGCCTGGCCTATTTCTCCGCCCAAAATCTGCCGCTGTTTGTCGAAGACCCGGCTAAAATCTACATCGTCACCCTAATCCTGGACCCGTATAGCTTTGCCAGGGATGCGCTGCTGTACGCCGCCCATGTCATCACCGTGTTCCAACACGAAGGCGTTTGGCGCGTGATCTCCAACGCCACGCTGTACCCCGACCGTTACGATTCCTTCGCCCGGGCCGTGCAGGACAACCCTTACACCGTCTCGCACCCCGTTTTATGGGCCGAGGTGCGAGACAAAGATCTGAATCGCATCGCCTCTGATTCAGATCTGGGGAAGTTGGAAGCGAAGCTTTGAGTGATCGCCGCCCTGAAAACCACGTCATTTCGACGACCAGCGGGAGGAGAAATCCCCTTGATGAACCGGGTGACTGTTCGTCAGGGGATGTCTCGTTTCACTCGACATGACGGGTGACTGTTC
>DUEF01000130.1 GCA_011176555.1 Caldilineae bacterium | reverse complement strand
TATTGGGTATTGGGGGGACGAACTGAATATCCAATATCGAATACCCAATACCTGCTAAATGCTGTCGATAAACTCGAGGATGCCGTGGAGGTCGGGCAAAGTAAGCTGGGCGGCTTCAGAAACGCGGGGGGAGCGAGGACGCACGGCGACGGCGTAGGCGACTTCCTGGAAGGCGGGAAGGTCGGCGTCACTGTCACCGACCGTGAGGCATTGGGCGGGATCGACCTGCCACCGTCGCAACATGTCGCGCACGATGGGGCCTTTGCCGCCCCAGGGCACTCGCACGACCATCTCACCTGTCAACCGACCATCTTTCTGAATCAGACCGTTGCACTCGCACCCGTCCGCGTCCAGGTCTGTGGCGACATCTTCCACATGCAGATCGAAGCCAGAGCTAAGCAAAAGGAGGGGGATGCCGCGATCTTTCAGGCCTCGCGCCAGTTCTTGCGCGCCCGAAACATAGGGATTCGCGCGTAGCGCGGCCTTGACTTCTGCAACCGACCGCCCTCGCCAGGCACCGGCGTCCAGTTGGGCGAACTGATGATAGGTGATGCGTCCTGCCAGGAAGTCAGACAGATGGCGGGCTCCAGCTTTTTCGGTGCCGAAGTGACGATGAAGAAATGAGTAGGGGTCGGGCGATTCTTTGATGACGCCATCGACGTCGAGAATCGCCAGGCGGATGGGCATGGGACAATGAACGGGAAAAGAACGAACTGGGGACAAAGAAAAACGCGCACTGGGGCGCGTGTTTGGGGGCTGAGATACAGCTCTCATCTTCCAGGTGCGGTGGCGCCACCTGCCGGAATTGGCACCTCACCACTGGCGATCATCGCCTCGGTCGGTTGCCGGGGGGTCATCGGGCCGGTCCCTCGCCCCCTCTGGATGAGAATCCAGTGATATGTCGTTGGTGCAGCAATCGAGTCTAGCACACAGGTGTGGACGTGTCAAAAACCGCATACTGCGGAGTGCATCCCATAAATGATGTGACGCCTCGTCTTATTCTCTGCTCGTCTCACGCCCGAATCAGCTTGCCTCGCCGACCAGGGGGAGGCGGGGTCAGTTGCATCGGATGTTGGGCGGCGCAGCCGTCCGCCGAAACATTTTTTATCCACAATCTTTGGTGTATAATTGGCCTGCCAGACAAGTATGCTCTCGTTCCATAATTGACCCATGCCATGAGCCAATTCCTTGATGAAGTTCGGACGAGTATTCGACACCGTGGTCTTGCTGACCCGACCGAAAAAACCTACATCAGTTGGATCAAACGCTATATTTTGTTTCAAGAATACCAAAGCCAGGATGAAATGACAAGCGCACCCCGTGGCGTCATCGAAGGCCCCCGCGGGCCACTCGACTGATTGCCAACTCCAACCAATACCAAATACCCAATACCCCATGCCCAACCACCAATCCACAATCCCCCACAACCTCTCCCTCGTCCGCTCGCGCATCATGCGCGCGGCCGCACGCGCGGGACGCGACCCCAACGAGATCACCCTCGTCGCCGTCACCAAGACCCATCCCTGGGCCACCATCGAGGCCGCGCTGGCGGCCGGACAGCTCGATTTCGGCGAAAACCGACCTGAAGAAGCGCACCGTAAATTCGTGGAAGAACAGCCGGACGGCATCACGCCTGAACCGAGGCTCCATCTCATCGGTCCCATCCAGAGCCGCAAGGCCAAGATCGCCCTTGCCTGCCAGCCCGTGCTCATCCACAGCATCGACCGCCTGAAAATCGCGCGCAAGTTGAGTGGGGGGGCGCAGGAGCAAGGGCGGGTTCTGGACATCCTGTTCGAGATCAACGTGTCGGGCGAGGCCAGCAAACACGGCTTCAGTCCCGACCAGTTGCGCGCCGCCCTGCCCGAATTGCTCGCCCTGCCCGCGCTCCGTCCCCGCGGCCTGATGACCATCCCCCCCTACGATCCTGACCCCGAAACCGCCCGCCCCTATTTCCAGGCCCTGCGCGACTTGCGCGATGAACTGGCCGCGGCGTATCCTTCAGCCGACTGGTCGCAGCTCAGCATCGGCATGAGTCACGATTTCGAAGTCGCTATCGAAGAAGGCGCCACCATCGTGCGCGTCGGCTCCGCCATTTTCGGGCAGCGAAATCAGTAGCCCGTAAACCGGGGGTTCGCCCATTCGCCCGCAACCTCCGATTGAAATCGTAGGCTGCTACGAAAAGTCGGCTCCAAGCCGACTGCACTGCGAACGCTCCCACGCTCCCTCGCTCCCACACTCCTCTTCTCCTCCCCACCCCAACCAAACCATGTTCACAAACCAAACCATCAGCTTCATCGGCGCCGGCAACATGGGCGAGGCCATGATCAAGGGCATCCTCGTCCAGGGGTTGGTCGAGCCAGAACAGATCCTTGCTTCCGAGCCCCGTCCCTCCCGCCGGGTGGAACTGGAGGAACGTTACGGCATCCGCACCACCGACGACAACCGCACCGCCACGCGCGAAGCCAATATCCTGGTGCTCAGCATCAAGCCTCAAGTGCTACCCAAAGTCATGCGCGAAATCAACCTGGATCTCGATCCCAACGCGCTCGTGCTCTCCATCATCGCCGGCGCCCGCATCGGCATGATGACCAAGGGCCTGCGCCACGCCTCCATCGTGCGCTCCATGCCCAACACGCCCGGCCAATTCGGCGTCGGCATGACCGTGTGGACATCGACCCCGCATGTGTCGGATGAGCAACGTTTGCAAGCGCAGAGCATCCTCCAGGCCCTGGGCAAAGAGATTTGGATGGATGACGAACACTATCTGGACATGGCCACCGCCCTCAGCGGCACCGGCCCCGCCTACGTATTCCTCTTCATCGAATCCCTCGTCGACGCCGGCGTGCACCTCGGTTTCGCCCGCCATGTCGCCGAGGATCTGGTATTGCAGACCATCGAAGGCTCCGTCAAAGTCGTCCAGGAACTCAAACGCCATCCCGCCACCCTGCGCAACATGGTGACTTCGCCCGGCGGCACCTCCGCTTCGGCCATCTACGAACTGGACAAAGGCGGCTTCCGCACTATCCTTTCCAAAGCGGTTTTCGCGGCGTATCGACGCTCCGTCGAACTGGGCGAATCTTCCGAAAACGCATTCACTGAGGAAATAAGCTGAGATGTCCTTTCTGATTCAATTTATCGATCTGCTGTACTGGGTTCTCACGTTGGCGATTTTGGCGCGTGTTCTCCTCAGTTGGACAAAGATTGATCCCTACCATCCCGCCGCCCGCTTGTTGGTGCAGGTCACCGAGCCGATCTTGGCGCCCATCCGCCGGTTTCTACCCACCACGGCCGGCCTCGACTTCTCGCCGGTTATCGCCATCGTCGCCCTGGGCCTCATCCGTCGCCTGTTGGTGTCGATCCTGCTCAACCTGTGAGGATGCAAGCGCGGCATGGGAACCATTTAGCGTCTGCGGACGTCATCAGCTTGTAAGCAAACTCCATGTTCCCAGAGGTGATCACCATGCTCAACTCCCGCACCCTACTCATCGTTCTGACAATGACATTGCTGCTGCTCTCGGCCTGCGCGCCGCCGCCCCCACCTACCGTTGTCATGCCCGAAACTGAAATTGCCACGTCCGTGCCTGCCTCCAAAGCGCCAACTGCCGCCGCGCAAGCCGTCCAACAGGTGGCGGCCGATGCCCTGAACGTGGATCCCGAATCCGTCACCGTTCTGAAGATGGAAGAGGTCGATTGGCCCGACGCCTCCCTCGGCTGCCCCCAACCCGGCATGATGTACGCCCAGGTCATCACGCCGGGCTACAAAGCCACGGTGGAAGTTGATGGCAAGACCTACGACGTGCACATGAATGCAAACGGCAAAGGCGTCATCTGTTCTCCAAAATCGTAAAAACCCGTCAGCGGGGCGATGGAAAAAACTGTAATAGTTTCGTAACGGGTTGTTAGGCGCTCTGTAACAAGTTTAGGGCATTGTAGGGATGTGGATTCACACCTTCAACACCCTACACCTTGTCACTCAGGAGGCAAACCATGAAAACAACCCGTTATCGAATAGCCAAGTTAGGCGCCGGCGCGCTGGTGCTGGTCGTGCTTTTCACCATGCTGGCGGGCGCCAGCTTCGCTGCTGGCCCAATCACCACAACATACCAGGTCACCATCACCAACCTGACGCCAGGTCAACCCTTCGCCCCCCCGGTTTTGGCCACGCATCGCGGCCGTGTCAGTTTGTTTGACGTAGGACAGCCTGCAAGCTACCAGATCAAAGAGAGCGCAGAGAACGGCAACAATGGCCCGTTGGTGGCATCGCTGTCCGCTAACCCCTTCGTGTACGATGTGCAGACCGGTGGCGCTCCCATCGTCTCTCCCAATGATCCGGGCGGAACCGGGCTGCCCTCATCCGCCACCTACACGATCGAAACGGAACGTCGCTCCCGCTTCCTTTCTGTGGCGGCGATGCTGATCTGCACCAACGACGGATTTACCGGCGTCAGCCGTCTGCCCCTGCCGGCTCGCACAGGTAGCTCATTGAGCGTTTACGTTCCCGCATACGATGCCGGCACCGAGATCAACACCGAAGACTTCGCCGATCTCGTGCCCCCTTGCCCCGCCATGACTGGCGTTCCCTCTGATGCGCCTGGTTCTGGAACGAGCAACCCCGCCCTGGCCGAAGGTGGCGTCGTCAGCCTGCACGCTGGCGTTACCGGCGTCGCCGATCTGATTCCGGCGATCCACGACTGGAGTGGCCCCGTCGCCAAGATCACCGTTACGCGTATCAACTGAAACAATCCGCAACAAATATCTAGCGAGGTCGGGCGGTGACGCCCGGCCTTCTTTTTTGTTGCCCGACCGCTATCTCGTTTCCTGAATATCCGTCACCCAGTGCTCTGGCCGGCGGATGATGCCGCCCCGCCCGATGTGCTCGCCCACATACTCGCCAAAACAGGCCAGTTGCTTGCCAAAGATCTCGCGTCGCTGGTCGAGATAAGTCTCGATGGCGTCGAAAACAGAAGACAGCTCGTCGAAGCGCTGTCCGTTGCGCAGATCCACCAACCATTTTCCTTTCAGCCCTTCCCGTTGATTATGGATGGGCCGATTCACCCGCATCTTGGGCATCAAAAAGAGATCCACCACCGTGAAAAGATAGTACTGTCGCCGGGTGTTGTCGCGCACAACCACGCCCGAATTGGGGGCGATGGCCAATATCTTGCGCGCGGCCAGATCATCCATGATGAAGAGGTGCTGCTCCGGGATGCCCGCGTCCGGCCAGTTCTTCATGTTGTAGCGCCGCCGTTTTTCCTTGGCGTCGAAACGAAAATAGCGCTTCTGCCCCGCATCGCCGAAACCAAAATCGAGCCACAAAAAACGCTGGTCGTCGAACGAATGGTCGTGAAAGGGGATGTCACGCTGACCGAAATAATCCTTGATTTCCTGTTCGAGAGAGAGCATTTTGGGAGAGAGTGGGAGGGTGGGAGCGTGGGAGAGTGTGGGAGGGTGAGAGTGTGGGAGCGTGGGAGCGTGAGAGCGTGGGAGCGTGGGAGAGGAGAGGTGTTCGCCAGTGCAGTCGGCTTGGATCCGACTTTCCGTAGCAGCCTACGATTTATGGATCTTCAATAAATAATCAGGTAACCAAGACCTCCGGGAGGTGGTGATGAAATGTCGCCATTTCCGAAAGATTTAACTGGCGAAGTGCCTGTCTTTCAACAAGAATCCTTGCCGCCACCTCCCGGAGGTCGCTCCAACCTATTACCGTTTTATTTCTGTAATGTTCATCAATCGCAGGTTGCGGGCGAAAGGGCGAGCCCCAGGTTTCCCGGTTTACAGGTTTCCCGGTTTACTGGTTTCCTGGCCTACTACCCCCGCAATCCGTTTTCGCGCCAACTCGACATAATCCTGATTGATTTCATAACCGACATAATGCCGGCCGCTGGTGAGCGCGGCGATGGCGGTGGAGCCGCTGCCCAGGAAGGGATCCAGCACCACATCGCCCTCGTAAGTGTACAACTCGATCAGGCGACGGGGCAGTTCGAGCGGAAAAGGGGCGGGGTGGCCGATACGACGGGCGGAATCGGTGGAAAAACGCCACACGCTTTTCGTGAACTCCAGGAACTCATCCCGCCCAATCGTGCTGGCCCGGCCATTTTTCTCCCTCCGAAAACGGCCTTTGGAGAAAACGAGAATGTATTCGTGCACATCGCGGATGGTGGGATTGCTGGCCGAAAGCCAACTGCCCCAGGCCGTCGAAGGCCCGGCGCTGGAGCCCTTGTCCCAGATGATCTCGCCCCGCATCAAAAACCGCTCCTCGATCATGATTTGATTGATGAAACTGCTGAGCGGGATGTAGGGCTTGCGGCCGAGATTGGCGACATTGATGCAAGCGCGGCCGCCCGGAACCAACACCCGGTGGGTTTCACGAAAAACCGCCCGGAGTAAATCCAGATACTCGTCCAGCGTCAGGTCATCGTCATACGTCTTGCGAGCGTTGTACGGCGGCGAAGTCACCATCAGATGTACGGAAGCATCGGGCAACGCCTCCATGTTTCGGCTATCGCCCAGCACGATAGTGTCTAGCACCTCCGGCGGCGCGGGATTTTCGACATAAGGCCCGGTGTTGTCGGCGTCCGGCTGATTCTGGTAAAGCCTGCTGGCATAGAAATGACTGGCATCGTGGCTGACGCGCCCGGTCGAGCCAAACGCCGAAGTGCTGGTGCTGCGGTCTCGTTTCTTGGTCATGGCGTGGCGTCAGCGAAAAGAGCGACAACATTGACAAGGGCGATAAGGATGACAAAAATGGCGATGACGGCAAACAAGATCTTCGCACGCCGGTTTTTCTTTTCGGGAGCGTGTTGTTGGATCTGTTGGCTGAATTGCTCCCAGTCAGCATCACTGGCGAAGATATGGCGAGGAAAAGGGATGAAACCGCCAGACTCCTGATACAGCAGCGCCAGATCCGCCACCAGTTGATATTGCGTTACAGCCTCCCAGGCCAAAACCGTTTCAATGCCATCGACGGTCCAGCGGATGGCGTCATCGCTGACCTTGCCGGACATGGGATGCTGGACCAAGGGATTCTTCTTGAGATTCTCTTCCTGAAGGCGGGGCAGCAACAGCGGGTAGGTGAACAGGGTGGCCATCAGCAAAAAAGGGATCGAGGCGATGAATCCGGATGTGAAATTATCGGCCTTGTAAAACGAGATCTGCACCAGCAGAAACAGCACGATGATAATGAGAATCGCCAGGATTCTCGGCATCGCCAGGTGTACAGCCATCGCTTTTTTGAAGTCGTCCGCCGTGTATTGGCCTTGGATGGGGATGTCCATGATATGAATTTACCGGGAATCGTTGTTTTTCAGCGATTGATAACGAAAACAACTGACGACATGATCGTTCACCATGCCGACCGCCTGCATAAAGGCGTAACAGATGGTGGGCCCCACGAATTTGAAGCCTCGCTTCTTTAGATCTTTGCTCATGGCTCGGGATTCAGGCGTCTCTGTCGGGATATCCGCCAGCTTCGCCCAGGCATTTTGCTTGACCCGACCATCCACAAAGCCCCAGATGTAGGCGT
>DUEF01000013.1 GCA_011176555.1 Caldilineae bacterium | reverse complement strand
TTCGAGATAGTGGCATTCGCCCGGGTGGCAGCCTGTAATCATCACGCCATCTGCGCCGCCGGCAAAAGCCTTCAGCACAAAGGCCGGATCCAGCCGCCCCGAGCACATCAGCCGTATCAGGCGTACGTTGGCGGGGTACTTCTGTCGCGAAATGCCCGCCAGATCCGCCGCCCGATAGCTGCACCAGTTACACGTAAAGCCTATGATCAGTGGCTCGAAGCCATTTTCGTTTGTCATAGCAAACTCCTTAAGAGATGCATGTCATTTCGACGACCTAAGAAGGAGAAATCTCCTACATGGTGTGCGAGCTCTTCAGCGGGGAGATGTCTCGCTGCGCTTCGACATGACATGCTAGTCATCAGGCGGGAACCAGTTCGGGGTGGAGTTGACGCACGGGCTTGCCCGAAAAGTCGAGCATCAGCAGGCCATCCAGTTGCGCCAACACCTGGGCGTTGCTGAACTGAGTGCCGGTGATCGCTTCAGAAGGACAGGCCGCCACGCAGGTGCCGCAACCCTGGCACAACGCCGCGTTGATCTCGGTGATCTTGCGGACGGTGTCAAAGCTGATGGCGTTGAACGGGCAGAGGGTGTTGCAGATGCGGCAGCCAGAGCAAAGCTCCTCGATCACGCTGGCTCGCACCGGCTCCAGCGCCAGTTCCCCTTGGTTGATGCGGCCTAACACCCGCGCCGCCGCGGCAGCGCCTTGCGCCACGCTGGCGGGGATGTCCTTCGGCCCCTGACAGGCGCCGGCGATAAAAATGCCTTCCGTCATCGTAGCCACCGGATCCAGCTTGGGATGCTTCTCCGTGAACCAGCCGTTCATGCTGCACGAGATGCCGAACGTGTGCCCGACCTCTTTCGAGTCCGACCGCGGTTCCAGCCCGGCCGACAGCACCACCATGTCCACGGGAATACGGCGTTGTTTGCCGATGAACGTATCCTCCGCTTGCACGATCAGCTTGTCCTCTTCGCCCGGCTCTCTGGCCGCGTCGGTGATCTCGGCCACCCTGCCGCGGATGAAATGCACGCCTTCGCTCAACACCTTCTGGTAGAACTCCTCGTAGTCCTTAAAGATGGTGCGCATGTCGATGTAGAAATTGTACACTTCTGCGCCGGTGCGTTCCTTCACCAGATGGGCGAACTTCAGGCTCTGCATACAACAAATGTTGGAGCAATAGGAATTGTAGTTCTTGTCGCGGCTGCCCACGCAATGGACGATGGCCACGCTTTTGGGCTGAGTGACGCCATCGCGCAGCACCACCTGGCCGTTGGTGGGGCCGGCGGCGTTGCACATGCGCTCGAATTCCAGGCTGGTGAAGACATTGGCCAGGCGCCCGTAACCATACTGCGGGATGCGCCGGGAATCGAACAGATCGAAACCCGTGGCCAGGATGATATTGCCGACCTGCACCTGAATCAGTTCATCTTCTTGTTCGAAGTCGATAGCTTTGGTGGGGCAGAAGATCTCGCAAGCTCTACACTTGCCTCGCTGAAAATAGATGCAGTTGTCCTTATCGATGACTGGATACTTGGGAACCGCCTGCGGGAAAGGCCTATCCACCGCTTTGTGGTAGCCCAGACCGGCCTCGAAGACGTTGTCGATGACCTTTTTGGGGCATTTCTCGATGCAAACGCCACAGCCCGTGCACAGGTCTTCATCGATATAGCGCGCTTTCTTGCGGATGGTGGCGGTGAAATTGCCGACATAACCATCCACCTGCTCCACCTCGCTCCACGAGAGCAACGTGATGTTGGGATGGTTGCCGGCCGAGACCATTTTCGGGGTGAGGATACAGGCCGAACAATCGAGCGTGGGGAAAGTCTTGTCGAACTGGGCCATGTGCCCGCCGATGGAAGGATCGCGCTCGACCAGATAGACGTGATGCCCACTGTCCGCGATCTCCAGGGCCGCCTGAATACCGGCGATGCCGCCGCCCACCACCAGCGTCGCCGGATGGATGGGCACGGTCAGCGGCTCCAGCGGTTCGTGCAGCGCCACGCGTTCGACGCCGCCCGCCACCAGCGCTTTCGATTTTGCGGTTGCCACCTTCTTATCGGTGAGCACCCACGACACCTGCTCGCGTAGCGAGACCATCTCGCACAGGAAGGGATTCAACCCCGCCCGTTGGCAAGCGCCGCGGAACGTCGCCTCGTGCAAATGGGGCGAACACGCGCCGACCACGACCCGCGTCAGGCCTTTTTCTTTGATGTCGTCCTCGATCAACTCCTGACCGAGGCTGGAGCACATGAACTGGTAATCCCGGGCGACGATAACGCCCTCGTCCGCCAGTTCTTCTCCCGACCATTTCGCGACGTCCTCGACATCCACCATGCCCGCGATATTCGAGCCGCAGTGGCAGATGTAGACGCCGATTTTCTCTTTCGTACTCATGGCTTACATCCCCTCCGTCAGATTTGGCATGGGGAGCGCCTCTTTGGGCGGTCGTTTTCGCTTCTTGGGCTTCTTGGGCGGCTCCGCCTCGATCTTGGCCAGGGCCGGTCGCGCATCCACGAACTCTTTGCCAAAGCCCAGCTTCTTGGGCTTGATGCCAAAGGCCAACCCCATCAACTGCGTGAAATACAGAATGGGGATCTGGTAATTCGTGCCGAAATGCTTGTTGACCGCCTCCTGATAGCCATCCAGATTGAGCTGGCACATGGGGCAGAGCGTAACGATAGCGTCGGCCTGATAGTCGGCCGCGTTCTTCAACAAACGGCGAATCAAATCCAGCGCCACCGGCTCGCTGATCTGGGTCATGTGCCCGCCGCAGCAGTGCGTCTTGACCGGATAGTCCACCACCGTCGCACCCAACTTGCGCATGAGCTCGTCCAGGCAGGTCGGGTATTCGGGATTGTGGTAGGTGTCATCAAAACCAGGGCGAACGATCAAACAGCCGTAATACGGCGCGATACGCAGGTTGTACAGAGGCTTCGTCACCTTCTCGGCCACAGCGTCATAACCGACATCTTGGGTGAGGATGTCGAGCAGATGCCGCACCCTGACGCTGCCGGGATCATAATTCAGGCCACCAGCCTGCAAAGCGGTGTTGACCTGCTGCGCCAACTCAGGCGAATCGGCCATGTAGTGGTTGGTTTTTTGTAGATTGAGGTAACAGGCGCTGCACGGCGCAACGAGTTGATTGCCGTTGCCGTTTTGTTTTTGTTGGGAGGCCAATGCCAGATTGCGGGCCACCAAAGCATACGCCGGCAAGGCGTCGATGGAGATGTACTCGGTGGCGCCGCAACAATTCCAGTCATCGACCTCGACGAATTCGATATCGAGCGCATCTGCCACGGCCATGGCCGATCGATGGTAGGCGATGGCATTGCGTTCGAGTGAACAGCCAGGATAGTAGCCGTATTTCATTGCCCACCTCCATTTTTGGAACTGTCAGCCCCCAACTCTTTGGCCCTGGCCAGAATGGTTTTGAGCTGAGCGATGCCTTCGATTTTCGTCGGCGTCAGATCCATGCGTCCTCTCAACAACATGCCCAAACCAAAGCCCGCCATTTTGACAGCGCCCAGGGGATGATGCTTGAGATGATAACGCGTCGCCAACCCCAGTTCAAAACTCCGACCATACTGCTCGACGAAGTCGATAAAGGTCTCGGAGAAATCCGGGGCGTCCGCTGCGGTGGATTCCTGGAACATCCCTTCCTTGATGGCCATCCGCTTAAGTGAATACATGATGTCCGTGATGTGGACATCTTGCGGGCAACGCACCATGCAATAATAGCAAGAGACGCAATACCAGGGCGTGTTACTGCGGAGCACATCCTCCTTCATGCCGGCATTGATCATGGCGAAAAGTTGGCGTGGCGTGTGCTCCATGTCGGGGCCTGAAGGACAGGACCCGCCACAAGTGCCGCATTGAACACACAGGTCGAGGTGCGGATCGCTTCCCGGGGTCGCGGCGATGACTTCATCGATAAATGAAGATGGTGATGCCCGGGAGGCGCTACTTTGTGCTGACATATCAATTCTCCTAATGCGGGAAGATAACCCAAAACTATCAACCTGATCTTACCCTTGTTTTTGGGGCTTGTATATGATTTAGATCAGTTTTGGTGACCGATTTCACTGGATTGTCGCCTTGTTGTTCACGATCACACTAGCTGATTCGTCTCCACAGGTTCTCCACAGTTGCTTGCTATGCTGAGTGCAGGTTAGACAGTAGTCGTGCTATAATCTCGATTATCTTTCTCGGCTCTTCCGCAATTCAGGGGAATGCGTGAAGCAATGCGTGACGCCCACCCAACGGAACACGCACTACGGAACACGAGTCCCAAGATAACCCCACAAGACCCAGAAAAAGCCTTTCTCTTTCCTATTGCAATGGCCCAACGCATCTTAGTTGTAGACGACGACAGACAAATTGTGCGACTGGTGCGCGCCTACCTGGAGCAGGCGGGCTACGATGTCGTCATCGCCTACGATGGCGAATCCGCCCTGCACGCCATCCGCAGCGAAAAGCCCGACCTGATCGTCCTGGATTTGATGTTGCCAGGCAAAGATGGCTGGGAGATCACGCGCATCGTGCGGAATGACAAACACCTGGCCGGAACGCCGATCATCATGCTCACCGCCCGCGTCGAAGACGACGACAAGATCGTAGGCCTGGAATTAGGAGCCGACGATTATGTGCCCAAACCCTTCAATCCCCGCGAAGTGGTGGCCCGCGTGCGCTCCGTGTTACGCCGCACATCCGGCGAGATCGCCCCGCCCCACATCCTGCGACTCGGCGCGGTGACGATGGATGTCGATCAGCACAGCGTTCGGGTTCAGGACCGACCGCTGGAGTTGACCCCCACCGAGTTCGCCTTGCTCAACCTGCTGCTGGAAAACCCCGGCCGCGCCTTCACTCGCGTCGAATTGATCGACAAAGGTTTAGGCTACGCCTACGAAGGCATGGAACGCACCATCGACAGCCACATCAAGAACCTGCGCAAAAAGCTCGGCGTGGCCACGGGAGAGCCCGGCTACATCGAAACCGTCTACGGCGTGGGCTATCGCCTGCTGGGGGAAGCGTGAACAAGCTCTGGGTGCGGCTCAGCCTGGCCTTCGCCCTGGTGCTGCTCGTCGGCCTGACCATCGCCGCGCTGCTGGCCAATCGCCAGGTGAGCCTGGGCTTTCGCCAATACGTGGCGCACAGCCAGACGGACAACGCCCTGTGGGAAAACATCACCGCGTTTTACGCTGCGAATCAGGGCTGGCAAGGTGTAGAAGATGTCTTTGTTCAGCGCGAGGGCGAGGGGCGAGGCAGGCGGCAGGGCGCGCCCAAGCATCTCCTGGCCGATGCCGGGGGCGTCATCGTTTACGACGAAACCGGGGAGCGCCTCGGCGACCGGCTCAGTCCGCGCGAGCGTCAAAACGCATTGCCAATCCAGGTGGAGGGCGAAACCGTGGGCTATCTCTACGCCAGTTCGCCGGGACAAGCAAACCTGGCCGCGGCGGAAGAGGCGTTTTTTGCAACAGGTCAACCGGGTGTTGTTGCAGGCTGGCGTGATTGCTGGCGTTTTGGGCGTCCTCCTCGGCTTATTGCTCGCTCGTAGCATCGCCGCCCCCCTCAGCCGCCTGGCCACGGCCGCACATCGCCTGGCGCAGGGCGAATTGGCCGAACGCGTCCCCGTGAAGGGTTCGGAAGAAATGGCCGAGGCCGCGCAGGCGTTCAACGACATGGCCGCCAGCCTCGAACAGGCGGAAATCCTGCGTCGCAACCTGGTGGCCGACATCGCCCACGAACTGCGCACCCCCCTCACCGTGATTCAGGGCAATCTCCAGGCCATCCTGGATGATGTTTATCCCCTGGAGAAGCGCGAAATCGCCACCATTTACGATGAGACGCTTGTCCTGGGCCGCTTGGTCGGCGATTTGCGCGACCTATCTCAGGCCGAGGCCGGACAACTCAACCTGAATCTGCAAGCGACTGCGGTGCAACCCGTGCTGGAGGGCTTGCGCAGCGCCTTCGCCGAGGTCGCTCGCCAGAAGGACATCCATCTTCACTCGACCGACGCCAGCGCCCTCCCCCCCGTCCTGGCTGATCCCGACCGTCTGCGCCAGATCCTGAACAACTTGGTGGGCAATGCCTTGCGTCACACGCCGGAGGGCGGCCAGGTGCAAATCGTGGCCGAGAAAAACGGCGGGGGACAGAACGAGGGCCGGGTGCGGTTTTCGGTCGCGGACACAGGCCCCGGCATCCCGGCCGACGCCCTGCCCCACGTTTTCGACCGTTTCTGGCGGGCCGAGCGTTCGCGCTCCCGCGAGCACGGCGGCTCCGGCCTGGGCCTGGCCATCTCCAGGCAACTGGTCGAGGCCCAGGGCGGCGAGATCGGGGTGGAGAGCGAGGTCGGCCGCGGCAGCGTGTTCTGGTTTACGTTGCCGGTGGCGAAGGAATGAGATGTTTCGCACCCGCTGGCGCAGTAGAAGGTGACGGTGGTGATGAAAATACAGCCTTTGCGGATGATTGATGTTATGATGCCAAGTAGCCATACGCCTTAGAGCATGGCCGAGCGAGGAGAGCGACTTTGCTACCGGTACTCATTCAATCCCTTTTATTGGCATCCACCGGATTTCTCTCCGTGGGGTCGATGACGCTCGTCATCCTGCTGCTGCTATCCGACCGGGGCTGGCGCAATGGGCTGGGCTATGCCCTGGGCTACTTCAGCGGTTACAGCCTGATCGGCGTCTCCGTCGTAGTCGTCGGCTATCGCGTCACGGTCAGCAGCAGTGGAGAACCTGGCCTGTTCCTGCCCACCCTGCTGATGATTTTGGGCGCGCTGCTGCTGTGGCTGGCCTGGCGCAACTGGCGCAGACCAGTCTCGCCAAACCAGGAAGAACCCCGCTTTTTCGCCATCGTAGACAGCATCACCCCGCCCAAAGCCTTTGTTTTTGGTGCGCTGGTCACGGTCATCAACTTCAAGAATCTGGCGCTATTCCTGACTGCGTTGTCGGTCGTCATTCTCAGCGCTCTGCCCCTGGGCCAGAAAATCATCGTCACCCTGCTGGCGGCGCTGGTTTTCAGCCTGTCGGTGACCATCCCTCTGAGTATCTACGTGGCCTTTCCCCATCGCGCCCGCGACCTGCTCAACCGCCTGAAAAACGCACTCGAACATCACAGCCGCCCGATTGGCATCTGGGCGCCGTTGATTTTCGGGCTTCTCTTCCTCCTGAAAGGAATTAGCGCATGGCTATGACCCGCACAGATTCGTTCATCCTGCCATTCTCCGATATCCGCGCCGTTGACCTGCCCCTGGTGGGCGGCAAAGGCGCCAATCTGGGCGAGCTGACCCATGCCGGGTTTCCCGTTCCCGACGGCTTCTGCCTGACCACGACCGCTTTTCTGCGCTTCATGGCTTCCTGTCCGGATGCTGAGCGCATTTATGCCTCGCTCGACACTGTGACGCCCGACGACCTGGAGAGCGTGCGTCGGGTCGGGCAGCAGGTGCGCGAGACCCTGCTGCAAACGTCCATCCCCGCCGAGATTGCTGTTGCCGTACGGCAGGCATGGCAAGAAGTGGGCGTCGAACACGCCTACGCCGTCCGCTCCAGCGCCACCGCCGAAGACCTGCCCGGGGCCTCCTTCGCCGGCCAGCAGGACACTTATCTCAACGTGCGCGGCGAAGCCGATCTGTTGGACGCCGTTCGTCGCTGCTGGGCCTCTCTCTTCACCGACCGGGCGATTTTGTATCGTTGCGAGAACCATTTTCCCCACCGGGAAGTGCAGTTGTCGGTTGTCGTGCAGCGCATGATCGTGGCCGAAAAATCCGGCATCCTCTTCACCGCCGACCCCCTCACCGGCCACCGACACACGCTGAGCATCGACGCCAGCTACGGGTTGGGCGAAGCCCTGGTCAGCGGTCTGGTCACGCCCGATTCGTACCGGGTGGACAAACGCACGCGGGCCATCCTCGAGCGCCGGATCGCCGACAAGCGGATCGCCATCACTCCCGAAAAGGAGGGCGGCGTCCGGCAGGTGACCATCCCCCAGGAACAGCGCCAAGCCACCGTCCTCAACGATGAGCAAATCCTGGCGCTGACCGACCTGGGTTGCCGCGTCGAAGCCCTCTACGACGCGCCCCAAGACATCGAATGGGCCATTGCCGACGGAAAAATCCACCTGCTCCAGGCTCGGCCCATCACCTCACTGTACCCCATCGACGGCCTGCAATCGCCCGACGGCACGCTGCACATCTATTTCAGCGTCGGCCACCAGCAGAACATGACCCGCGCCATGGCGCCCTTGAGCCTGACCTGTTTCCCGCTCCTGCTGCCGGTCGAGCCCCTCGACCAACATCTGGGCTATCCCGTCCTGCGCGCCAGCGGCGATCGCCTGTTTGCTGACATCACGGCCTTGCTGCGCCACCCCATCCTGCGCAAAGTCATATTCGGCCTGCTCTCCCAATTCGACGCCCTGGCCCCGGAAACCCTGCAAATCGCCATGCGGCGGCCAGAATTCCGGGGGCCGCATGGGTTACACATCTCCTTCGCCGCGTTCAAAAGCGTTGCCGGTCTGCTGCGCCAGGTCGGGTATGCGCTGTGGCGGCAGGACCTGACCGGCTTCATTCCCCAAACGAATGCGTTGATGGATCGCTTCACCGAGGACATGGCGCGTCGTTTGCATGAGGCGCCGCCGGGTAAGGCGCGATTGCAGGCCGTTCAGGACGCGCTGCCGACCCTCTTTCCGTTTTTCCTCAACTGGATTCCGCAATTCGTCGCCGGTGAGATCGCCAAACGCCTACTCACGCGCCTCGGTCGCAAATGGTTGACGCCAGACGAACTGAACGCGCTGACGCTGGGCCTGCCGGGCAACGTGGTCACCGAGATGAATCTGGCCATCGGCGACCTGGCCGACCTGGCCCGCCGCTCGCCGCAACTGGTGGATTGGTTCAGCCATCTGGGCAATGACAGTCACGTCTGGTTGGAGCAGGCCGCGCAACTGGAGGGAAGCGAGCCCTTCCTGGATGCCTGGGACGACTTCCTCGCTCGTTACGGCGCGCGCGGTCCGGCGGAAATCGACATTGCGATGCCTCGTTGGTATGAAGAGCCGCTGCCGGTGCTGAAGATCATCGCCGCGCATCTGCAAGAGGAGCCGGGCGGCCAGCGCGCACAGCAGCGGGAACTCGTCCAGGCGCGAGAGGCCGCCGCCCGGAAACTACTGGAAGGGGCGGGGCGCGGCATCCTGGGCGGGCTGCGCGTGCGCCTGTTCAAGCGCTTACTGCATGTGTTGACCGCAGCCGGCGGCCTGCGCGAGCATCACAAATTCCTGGCCATCAAGGTGCTGGCGCTGGTCAAAGAAGTCTTGAAACAAACAGCCACCCAGTTGACAGCACAGGGAAAACTCTCCCGGCCGGACGATTTCTGGTTCCTGACCTGGGAAGAACTGCTGGCGATTTGGGATGACGAAACGACCGACTGGGACGCGCTCATCCCGCCGCGGCGCGCCGACCTGAGGCGGTTCCAGAAACTGACGCCGCCCATGGTCATCACCAGCGACGGCGAGACGCCCGTCGTGCAGTACCACGTTGATGACGCCCCACCGGGTGCGCTGCTGGGCAACCCGGTCTCCCCCGGCATCGTCGAAGGCGTGGTGCATGTGGTTCATGATCCGCAGACCGATACGCTCGCCTCCGGCGAGATCTTGGTGGCTACTTTCACCGACCCCGGCTGGACGCCGCTCTTCATCAACGCCGCCGGGCTGATTATGGAAATCGGCGGGGCCATGAATCACGGCTCGGTCGTGGCCCGAGAGTACGGCATCCCCGCGGTGGTGGGCGTGCGCGGGGCCACCACCAGGTTGCAAACCGGCCAGCGCGTGCGTCTGGATGGCAACCGCGGTGTTATCGAGATTCTGAGTGATGCCTAAATCATGAGGAATTTTTTGTTGACGGCGTTCAGCGCCGCCGGTACACACCCATCAGTTCAGCTTGCGCCAGGATATGCCCTTCCATGGCCCGCAGCAGATCGGTTTTGGTTGCAGATGAACGCAATGCCAGCATGGTATCTAAAGCATAGAGCTTGAAGAAATAGCGATGTTGGCCCCGCGGCGGGCAGGGACCGCCGTAACCAACACGTCGCCAGCTATTCAGCCCCTGGATAGAGCCATCTTCCAGAGTGGGATCTGGTCCGATGGTTGCCGGCAGGTCGGTGGTGGAGGCCGGGATGTTGAAAATCACCCAGTGCACCCACGTGCCAATCGGCGCATCGGGATCGTCCATGATCAGAGCGAAGCTCTGCACGCCGGCGGGAGCGCCCGTCCAGGTCAGGGGCGGTGATTTGTCGGCTCCGTCACAGGTGAATTGGGCGGGGATCGCTGCACCTTGAGCAAAAACCGGGCTGCTGAGCGTGAAGGACGCGACAGGGGACTGAACGGTCATGGCATCCTCCTGCACCGATTGGGCGGTGTCTGGTGATGGTGCTGGTAGGTCTTTGGGGCTCGTGCAAGCCGTTGTCACAAAGATGAACAGGCTTGCCAGCAGAAAAAGTGTTCCACGCATGACCTCATTTTACTGCAAAATGGACAGAAAATCGAGAGACGCTTGTGCGCATCAATCTGTCCGGGTGTTTCGCCGCGGCGGGTTTTGCCAATCCACGGGGCCGTGATCAAAGCGATGCTGCAGGCGGTAGGTGAATCCTACTGCATGATCCCCGCTTCCAGCAACGCGTCGTGGATCTCGGTGAAGCGGTCGGCGTCGGCTTGGGTGATGTAGCCATCGCTCACGGCCTGGAGCGTCATCGCCCGCTGCATGGCCTGGCGACCGGCGTCATCCATACCGCCCATGCCGGACTCGTTGTTGCGGTAGTTTTCATCCAGCACGGCGTGCACACGCAAGAAGAGTTCGGCGTCTTCCTCGGTGATCAGGCCCATGTCGATGGCCTGCGCCAACATTTCGGCGTGATGTGCGGCTTCGTCCATGCCTGCGCCCCGCCCTTGTCCGTGGCCTTGCCCTCTACCCTGGCCCCGACCTTGCTGGCCTTGCCCCCGCCCCTGGCCGTGACCCATGCCGCGCTGGCTATCGACGCCCAGGCTGCGCGTGTAGTTGATCACATCCCAGCGCGAGCCTTCATCGAGGGCGTCGCCCCAGGCGGGCATCGCCGTCTCGAACGATGTCCCACCTTCGGTGATGCGCCAGAACAGGTAGGCGTCGCTCAGCATTTGGCTGGTGTGGGCGATGGGCGAGGCGGGCGGGTCGAGCGCCTGTCCGGCCGGGCCTTCGCCCATGCCGGTGTCGCCGTGGCAACTGGCGCAGAGCGCCGCGTATAGCTTCTCGCCCCGGGCCAGCGAATCGGCGTCCGCGGCCACGGGATTTGTGAGGCTGGCGTATTCGTCGGGGATCTGGGCATGTTGGAACTGCATCATGCTAGAGCCGGGGCCGCCCATCCTCTGACCCATTTGCGCGGTCTCAGGCGCGCTGGTGGGGCTAGCGGCAGGTTCGGTTGCAGGTTCAGTGCTCGGCTGAGTGGCTGCTGTCGGTTCCAACGGCTGCGCGGGTGCGTTGGAAAGGTCGGGTGGAGCGCATGAGGCCAGGGCCAAAAGCAGGAGCAGAGAGAGAATCAAAAAGGGTCGGGAGAATTGTCGCATCGGTCACCTCTTCATGGATTGTGGTGAGGCATTCTAGCACACAATTATGGAGAAGTTGTGGAGATGGAGCGCATAGGGTGCGTTTCAGATTTGAGACAAGGGCGGGTTCAGGAAATCATCGTTTGCAGCTTATGCTGGGGCTTTGGCGTTTTTCGTTCGTTTCTGGCGTTTTCGTTTAGCCAGGTATGGCAAAAGGTACAGATAAAGTCCGGTAATCGCAAGGAACAAAATCAGTAATGATTGCACCATCTCAAATTCGGGCGGGAGTTTCAGATAAGCGCCCTGGGTCATGCGCACGAAAAACATCAGGGGGATGGAAAGAAAGGTGGGGACGGAGATCCAGCGATGAATCTGGCGCGTCCATTTGTTAAAAGCTTTCACGACAAGTTACTCCTGGGGAATGGTGATGATGAGAAAAGGACGACTGATAGCTTGCACCGGACAGATCATCTCGCAATAACCATCGTACTGACAGGCGTTCGGGCGAGCGACAACGGCCTTGCCATGTTCCAGCGCCAGGGCGTGGGATGGGCATGCCAGCACACACAGGCCACAGCCATCGCACAGGCCAGGATCGATGATCGGCACAGGTCTGTCTTCGGAAAAGCTATCCATCCCCCAATCATACCCCCTTTGCGAAGCTATTTCCACGACTTTTGTCGGATTTGGCCGCCCCCTTTATGTCATTGCGAAGTGTCATTGCGAGGCCGGAGGCCGAAGCAATCCCCGATCATGCACCTTGAGGATTGCTTCGTCGCAAAAACCGCTTCTCGCAATGACACGAGGATTTTCTCCTTCACGAATACCTACTCCAGCATCGCCCTTTCTTCCAGCCCCTTGATATCAAGAATTTCGATCTGATGTCGGGCCACCCGGATTAGTCCTTCGGCAGCCAGTTTGCGCAAGGCTCGACTCAGAACATCCGGCACCGTGCCCAGGCGCGCGGCCATTTCGGTCTGGGTGGCCCAGCGCCGCCGTTGCACCGTCCCCTCCCCGCCCTGCTCCAGCAGCAAACGCGCCAGGCGCGCTTCGACCGTGTGCAAAGAGAGGTCTTCCACCAGGGAAATCAGATGCTGCACACGCGTCGCCAGTTTTTGGATCATGACCCGCGCCAGTTTGGGATGTGTGTCCAGCAGCCACAGCATCGCTTCGCGATGAATCAGCCACACGATCGATTTTTCCAGAGCGACGACTGTGGCCGGATTCGGCATTTCGCTGAAGGCGCTCATAGCGTTGAAGGTTTCGCCCGGTCCCAGAAAATGGATGACCTGTTCCCGACCGTCCGGTGATAGCTTGATGACTTTGAACCAGCCCGACTCGACGATGAACAGGCCGTCGCTGGGCTCGCCCTCCACAAAGACCACCTGACTGCTGCCGTAGTCCCGGCGAATCGCCGCCTGAGCCACAGCCCGGAGCGTGGCGTCATCCAGCCCGGAAAAATGCGGGACGGCGGCCAGGATTGCGGTGGTGTGATCGAGGGAATGGTCGGGAGGCATAAACAATGGCGGGGTGAGGGGGCATCTTCCCCGCCATTATGCGTTGGATGGTTGTAGGTGGCAAGTTGGCGTGGAGGGCGCCTTTCCGTGTCGCAGCGGCGATCCCGATTTGGGATACTGGGTATTAGATATTGGGTATTCACTCGATCTACGAATACCCAATATCCAATACCTACTACCCGCCGTCTTAAAGAGGAGCCGCCGAAGTTCGTGTTTTCTTCGGCGGCTCGTGGTGCTCAAAGGTTCGGTTGGTGATTAGCCGTTCAGGCAACTACCGTCGCCAGCGCCGTGGGCGCCTTGGCCCTGGCCGCCGCTGTGACCCTGGCCGCCGCCGTTGCCGCGACCGCCACCGTGGCCTTGGCCACCGCCATTGCCCTGTCCACCACCATTACCTTGGCCGTGGCCGCCATTATTGCCATTGCCCTGGCCTTGGCCGTGGCCATTGCTGCCGCTGAGGATGGCGTCGTAAGCGTCCTGGTCCATGTACTGCGGGGCGTAGACTTCGCCGGTCTGGCGTTCCAGCGTGGTGACGAAGGCTCGTAGATGGTTCTCCGACCCCGCCATCAGCCTTTCGTACACTTGCACGATGTCGGCCTTGTCGGTCTGGGCGATGCGCTCTTCCAGGTCGAGGATGTCGATTTCTTCGATAGCGCCTCCAACTTTGAAGGCGTCGGCCAACGACTGGCTGCCGGTGTCGACGAGTTGGCCGTAAAGCGCCTGCAGGTCGGGGTTAGTGAACTGCCCGATCTCAGCGCCGACGGTCGGGTCATCGACGCCGTACGCGCTGAGGAGGGTGCGAATGGCGTCCATGTGCACCTGCTCGGCCCCGACGATGTTCTGGAAAACAGAGACGTTCCATTCATCGTAGAGGGTGAGATAGACGTCGCGGGCCAGTTTTTCTTCCTCGACCATGAACTGCAAGTCCTGCGCTTCCGGGTCGGTGATGCCATCGACCGGCGCCT
Organism: Caldilineae bacterium; assembly: GCA_011176555.1. Classification (GTDB taxonomy): domain Bacteria; phylum Chloroflexota; class Anaerolineae; order J102; family J102; genus DUEF01. Next base: position 3,496 of record DUEF01000013.1, on the reverse strand, counting down.
GGGCGACAGCGGGGGCGGCGGCTTCGGTGGCCGCTTCGGCGAAGAGTGGGGCGCCAACAGTGACGAGGGTCAGGGCCAAAAGTCCTGCGGAAATGCTGATTGCTAAAGTTTTGAAAGTTTTCATAAGGTGTGTCTCCTTGTTGAGTTTAAGTTAAGTGGTCGGCGACTTTTTCGCTGACGACCATAGGATAGCAGGAGAATATGGAGGAGTTGTGGAGGCGCTCCAAAATTCGTGAAGAATCGTAAATTCCCTGGATTTGTCTGTAATCCATCAGAAAATAAAAGCCCCCGACATGCTTTGAACATGTGCGGGGGGCAGCGGGGGCTATTTCTGCCTGATTAGATCGGCGTTCTTTTCACCCAAACTATGCGCTGAATCCCTTCGTTTTTGATCTCTGGATGAACATCAAGGTCAGGATAATCAGCCAAAAAACGATGCGCACGGTCATGGCTACGAGGCTATCGGGGGCAACTACGCCCTGATAAGCCGTCAATAAAATCATCATCACTGTGGCGTGAACGGCCAGGGTGGCGATGGCCGCGGCCAAGGCATAGCGAGAATTCTTCCAGATCAGTATCGCCGTCACAAAAACGGTCAGCAGGCCCATGCTAAAATTGTAAATAACCAGCCAGTCGATCACATAATAATCCATGACTTTGCCCAACAGGACAACCTGCCCACCGGCGAAAATAGCCATCGCGCCGATGATAAATGCCAACACTGCTGCAACTTTGGTGAGTCTCATTTTCTACTCCATCGAGGAAGATTTTTGTACTGTCTCTATGATATAGGGATTGTGAACGGTTGTCGTCGACTTTTGTCGGATTTAGCATCAGTGAAGTCTGGTTCGTTGAGTCAGGCGATTGGCGACTGTGGCGAAATTATAGAAACATAATGCGACAACATGACGAATGTCATAGACTTTAATATCGGTTTCGGATAAACTGGGAACAGAAATGATACCCCCATCACCCTACGGAGGACAGCATGACAAAAACATATGAGCTTACTTTCGTGCGGCGTCTGGTGAATAGCGTGATGCGCCGCTTGGTCGCCTGGGATAAGGCTCCCGCCCATATGTACCTGCTGACAATTCCCGGTCGCAAGAGCGGCGAACTCTATTCCACACCGGTCACATTAGTGGAGGAGGATGGCGAGCGTTGGCTGGTGGCCCCTTACGGCGCGGTCAGTTGGGTGCTCAACGCCAGGGCGGCTGGCGAGGTGACGCTATCTCGGGGCGGAAAGTCCGAGACACTGGCCATCGAAGAGCTGGGCCCGGAGCAGGCCGCGCCAGTCTTGCGATCCTATCTTCAGGACGTGAGCATTGTGCAACCCTACTTTGATTGCCAGCCCGATTCGCCACTGGAAGACTTTGAGGCGGAAGCGTCTCTGCACCCGGTTTTTCGCTTGATTCGTTCGTAGTTCGTTTTGCAACGAGCACTTCGGCGCTGTTTCGTTTGACGGCGTTGAAACGTCTAGCCCAAACAATATCGATCCATTCATCATCTTAGCAGGTGCAAAAAGGGAACCATCATGAAAAATAATACAAAACTGGGAGCCATCTTGGCTGTCGCCGGCATCGTAGCTGGATTACTGACTTTCTATCTCCTCGCACTCACCTATCATCCCGTCATCGACAGTCATCTCGCGGTTGGACGGCCGGATGAGGCCAATACGGTAAGAGTCGTTTATCCGTTGCTGGGTTGGCTGGGCGTTGCCGCCGGCGCGCTTTGTGGCTCCGTGCTGTTTGGTTTCCTGAAAAAGCAGCCGTGGTCGTGGTTTTGGGGCGTGGTCGCCGGCACGGTCCTGCTGTTGTCTGGTTTTTTCCCCATGATCCCCGCTGCTGATGGCGGCGTGCCGCCCGTCACCGGCATCGTCTTTGGTTTGGCTGCGGTGTTGTGGTTGGGGATGCTCCTCGTTGGCGGCGTCAACAGAAAGATTATTGTCCTTTTGTTTGTGGCCGGGTTGGCCTATGTGCTGACCTTTATCAACGGCGTGGCTCCGATTTCCAGGTACCAAACAACGGAGGGTTTCTGGAATGGCTACTTTGCCATCGCTCAGCAGGTGAACTGGTGGGGCGCAGCGGCCTGGGCGGTGTTTAGCTTTAGTGTGCTCAAACAAAAGTCCTGGGCGGTGGCAGTGGGCGTCTTTGCTGCATTGATGTCAATGATCGCTGGGTATCCTATGGCGATTCACCACATGCAGACTGCGAACCGTTTTTCCATGTTCCTGCCCGGCCCCATGATGAGCACCATCATGCTCATCATCATCCTGCTGCCTGGCGTGCAAGACCTTTTGGCAACCTGGCAGGATGAATAACGGCCATTTTGTGTGCAGACGCAAAGATCATTTGTCGATCTTCCCCTGAGTTGGGCTCGCTCCGAGATCGCTGAACCGCGCTTTCTGACGATCCGGTTGCCCTTATCGCGCCGGCAATGGGTTCCCCTTGCCGATATTCCGTACGACGCATCATTCGAGCGGATTTATCGCCAATCTCTTTCGTCGTTGCCCGGCGGCTTTGTGCTTCATGGGTGCAACACGACAGTCAGTCGCTTTCTGTTGGCCGAAGGGTGCCAGGTTGCGCAAACTGGCGTGGAAGCAGTGCTAAATCTGGAGGAAGGAAACATGGCGAAGCCATCCGTACTCGATTTGGCCAGACGGGGCGGGCGTTGGGGCCGGGTGATGGAGGTCTTGCCAACGGAGGCTAATCAGCATAGATTGGCGCAGTTGGCGCAAACCACAGCGCATGGGGCCAAGCCGCAACTGCAATATGCTTTTCGTACGCAATTCGATGAGGCGACCCGTGGCTTTGTGTTCGCCACACCTGAGGGCAAATGGTTGGCGGCAATCACGCTTTCCCTGATGAAACCGAATTACTGGCACACCGAATTGCTGCTCAGGCGAAAGAGTGCGCCGATTGGGGTTATGGAAGCGCTCGTGACAGAGGTGTTCGACCGATTGAAAAAGGAGGGCGGGAGGGACAAAGGGCGGTGGAGCTTGGGCATGGTTCCCTTCTTATCGATCTCAGACCCGTTGTTGGAGCAATCCTGCAAGAACGCCTTCTCCTTGCCCTGCCGCAATGAACTCATGCTCAAAGTGGGTCGTTTGCTGCACTTCAGCTTCAATTATGAGGGTTTATTTCGCTTCAAGGACAAATTCTCGCCCGAATGGCGGCCCCTCTACCTTTGCGGCAAGCCCACTCTCCCCTGGCGCGTTCTGATCGATCTATCGATTAAATCACGCCATTTGCATTTGTTGGGGTATGGGGTTCCGACCTGGTTTCGATCTGTCGGTGCGAGGACGTTGGGGTGAGTCAACGCTCCCATCACCTTCAGATCTCACGCTTCAACGCCCCATCCGCCATGGCCGCCGGATCCCCCAGCGGCTCGATATGCGTGTGCACCGCCACGCCCTCCAATCGTTCGGCAATATCCTGTTCCAGCGCTTCGGAAAGATCATGCGCTCGTTGCACCGTCCAATCCGGGGGGGTGAATA
>DUEF01000129.1 GCA_011176555.1 Caldilineae bacterium | reverse complement strand
TGCGAGTAGCGCTTCCATTGCGAACCGAATTGATCGTACTTTTTGCGCTTTTCCGGATCAGACAACACCTCGTGGGCTTCGTTGATCTCCTTGAAGCGCTCTTCCGCCGTGGCATCGTCCGGATTGGTATCTGGATGGTACTTGCGCGCCAATTTGCGGTAGGCCTTTTTTATATCTTTGTCAGTGGCGTTTTTGGGAACGCCCAGGATTTTATAGTAGTCTTTGTATTCCATCGTTGGCTTCGAAGTTCAGCATTTGGATCAGCAGGCCAGTAGGCCGGTAAACCGGGGCGATTCAGGTTGGCGGTGATCAAGTTCCCGGTTTACAGGTTTTCCGGTTTCCTGGTTTACAGGTTTACCGATTTTCCAGGTACAACTACGACTTTAGGCTGCGACGATAACCCGCGCGGGACGGAGCAGGTCGCCGTCGATAGTATAGCCGGTTTGCAGAACTTGCGCTACATGGCCGGATGGCGTGTTGGGGGCGTCGATCTGCGCCACCGCTTCGTGCAGGGCAGGGTCGAAAGGTTGATTCTGGGCGTTGATCGGTTCGACGCCGTGCCGTTTCATCGCCTCCTGGAACGCGCGCAGCGTCAGCGCCACGCCCTGGCGCAGATGATCGGGATCGCCAGCGTCATGCTGGAGCGCGGCTTCGAGGTTGTCGGCCACCGGCAGCATGTCGCGCAGCACGGCGTAGCGCGCCTGCTCAGCTTCGCTGGCGAAGCGTTTTTCCAGGCGTTTTTTGGTATTTTCGAGGTCAGCCTGCTGCCGGGCATAGCGCTCCCGCCAGATTTGCGCTTCGTTTTCGCCGGCAGGGGATTGTGGCTGTGCCGGTGGCGCGGGATCGGGCTGAGCGGCAGGCGTTTTTGCCGGCGCGGGGGAGGATGTCGCCTGCGAGGGCTCGGGCGTCTGTTCCTGACCGCTTGCGGTAGGATGGCGGGGTGCAGGTTGGCTGACCGGGACCCGCACCATGCGGCGGGGTGCGGGTCGCCGCCGTCGCCAGGGATCGTTGTTGTACATCGTTATGGATTGGCCTCCGGGGAAAGTCGTTTCAAAATCAAAGGGCGGAGTCAGAACGACCCCGCCCGATAACAGGTGTTGGACACCTGGGTATGCTGGACATGCCTTAGACCTGGCGGAAGTCGCCTTCGACGACATCTTCCTCGCTGGTGGCGTCACCTGTGGGGCCGCTCTCGTAGGCGGAATCGCCGTCAGGGCCAGGGGCTGCGCTACCGGCCTGCTCGCTGTACATCTGCTGGCTAAGGGCGTGGCTCGCCTGCTGGAGCTGCTCAGTGAGAGAGCGAATGCGCTGGACGTCTTCGCCTTCCATCGCCTGTTTCAGGTCGTTGATGAGCGTGTCGATGCGACCGCTTTCGGTGGCGGGAACCTTGTCGCCCAGCTCTTTCAGCGCCTTTTCGATGGCGTAAATCGTGCCGTCGGCGGTGTTGCGGGCGTCGATCAGGTTGCGACGAGCCTCGTCTTCCCGTTCGTGTTCCTTGGCCTCGTTCACCATGCGCTCCACTTCGCTCTTATCCAGGTTGGTGGAAGCGGTGATCTGGATGCTCTGTTCTTTGCCAGTGGCCTTGTCTTTGGCGGTCACATGCAGGATGCCATTGGCGTCGATGTCGAAAGTGACCTCGACCTGGGGGATGCCGCGAGGGGCCGGGGGAATGCCGTCGAGCCGGAAGTTGCCCAGCAGCTTGTTGTCTCGGGCCATGGGGCGTTCGCCCTGCAGCACCTGGATATCGACAGCAGTCTGATTATCGTCGGCGGTGCTGTAGACCTCGGTCTTGCGGGTGGGAACCGTGGTGTTGCGGGGGATCATGACGGTCATCACGCCGCCCAGGGTCTCGACGCCCAGGCTCAGTGGCGTCACGTCGAGCAGGAGCACGTCCTTCACCTCGCCGCCGAGCACGCCGGCCTGAATCGCAGCGCCCACGGCCACAACCTCGTCCGGGTTGACGGTTTTGTTGGGCTCTTTGCCGGTCAGGCTACGCACCAGGTCCTGGATCATGGGCATGCGGGTGGAGCCGCCGACCAGGATGACTTCATCCAGATCGCCCATCTTGAAGCTGGCGTCTCGCAAGGCCTGCTCGAAGGGCGAGCGGCAGCGTTGCACCAGATCTTCGGTGATTTGCTCGAATTTGCTGCGGCTGAGCTTGAGCTGCAGGTGTTTGGGGCCAGACGAGTCGGCCGTGATGTAAGGCAGGTTGATTTCGGTTTCCTTCATGCTGGAAAGCTCGATCTTCGCTTTCTCAGCCGCCTCGCGCAGACGTTGCAGGGCCTGGCGGTCAGCGCTCAGATCGATGCCTTGATCTTTCTTGAATTCGCTGATCATCCAATCGACGATGCGCTCGTCCCAGTCATCACCGCCGAGATGGGTGTCGCCAGCGGTGGATTTGACTTCGATCACGCCATCGCCGACTTCCAGGACGGAGACGTCGAACGTACCGCCGCCCAAGTCAAAGACCAGGATGGTTTCGTCGCTTTTCTTGTCCATGCCGTAAGCCAGGGCCGCGGCTGTGGGTTCGTTGATGATGCGCAGAACCTCAAGCCCGGCGATTTTGCCGGCGTCTTTGGTGGCCTGGCGCTGGCTATCATTGAAGTAAGCGGGGACCGTAATCACGGCCTGAGTGACAGGTTCGCCCAGATAGGATTCGGCGTCTTTCTTGAGTTTGCCCAGGATCATGGCGCTGATCTCTTGCGGCGTATAGGTTTTGCCCTTGACGGGCGCTTTGACGCGAGCATCACCATGCGAGCCCGGCTCGATGGTATACGACACCATCTCCTGGGTGCGTTTGGTCTCGGGATCGTCGATGCGACGTCCCATGAGACGTTTGATAGAGTAAAATGTATTTTCGGGGTTGACGACGGCCTGGCGTTTGGCGGTTGTGCCCACCAAACGTTCACCGTTTTTGTTGAATGCAACGACAGACGGGGTTGTGCGTCCACCTTCCGCGTTGGGAATGACGGTGACATCTCCGCCTTCCATCACGGCGACGACGCTGTTGGTCGTACCCAGGTCAATGCCTACTATTTTTGCCATGTGGTTAGTGCCTCCTCAGAGTTTTTTATGTGAACTGCGTCTGGGCGCAGTATCGGTACAGTGGGATTGGGCGTCACCGACTGCGCATGACATTCGGCAACTAAACTGACTATAACCGATGAGTATATGCCAAGCATTAGCGCTTTATTTGCGAAGTATATGAAGTGGAACCAATCCCGTCCCACTGGCGTCATAAAGGCAGACCCGGGATTCCAATCAATTGAGAACGCCATCTCGACGGTCGGTGTGGTATGGCCTGCCCACCGGCCCGAGACCTCTATTATCCACAGGAGGACAACCATGAAAACGCAACACTTCGCATTCGCTGTGATTTTGACCCTGGCGCTGCTGCTGGCGCTCGTTCCCGGCGCATCCGCCCAGGGGATCGGCGACCCACTGCCCCCCATCGGCGGCCCCATCGGCGGCCCCATCAGCACCGACTTGTACAGCGTCGACGCCATTGTAGATGGCCCGGTGGTTACCGTGCACGTCACCCAGGTTTTTCGCAACCAGGCCGATTGGCAGGTGGAAGGCACTTACATCTTCCCCTTGCCCGCGAACGCCGCTATCGGTGATTTCCAGATGACGGTGGATGGTCAGGTGCTGGAAGGCCAGGTGTTGGACAGCGACGAAGCTCGGGATATCTACGAAGCGATTGTGCGCCGCCGTCAGGACCCCGCCCTGCTGGAATATCTCGGCCAGGGTCTGTTCCAGACCAGTGCTTTCCCCATCCCGCCCGGCGAAACCCGCAAGCTGGAACTGACCTACACCCACACGCTCGACCTGCAGGATGGCCTCTACCATTTTCGCTATCCCTTGCAGACGCGACAATACAGCGCCGCACCGGTCAAGGACCTGGCCGTACGCGTGGAATTGCGCAACCAGCCCGGCCTGCGCACGCTCTACAGCCCCAGCCACGATGTCAGCATCGACCGCATTGGCGATGACGCCGTCCTGGTCAGCTTCGAGGCGCACAACATCCAACCCGAGCGGGATTTCGATCTCTACTTCGGCGTGTCCGAGGATGCCATCGGCCTCAATCTGCTCAGCACCAAGCCTGCGGGCGAGGATGGATTCTTCTTGCTGCTGGCCGCGCCCGGCATCGAAATCGCTCCCGATGAAGTCATCAAACGGGACCTGATCCTGGTCATGGACATCTCCGGCTCGATGCGGGGAACGAAGGTGGCGCAGGCTCAGGACGCCGCCCACTTCCTGGTGGATAACCTGAATCCCGGCGACCGATTCAATCTTATCGCCTTCAGCACGGGAGCGAGCTTGTGGTCGGCAGAACTGAGGCCGGGAGACAGTGACAGTCGGCGGGATGCACACCAATGGATCGACCGTTTGTCCGCTTCCGGCTCCACCGACATCAATCGCGCCTTGTTGGAAGTGTTGGCGCAGTTGCAAAACCCCAGCGCCGATTCTCGCCTCGCCTACGTGCTCTTCATGACCGACGGCCTGCCCACCCAGGGCGAGACAAACGCCGACCGCATCATCGCCAATGCCCTGAACAACCTGCCCGCGGATCGCAGTATCCGCCTGTTCACTTTCGGCGTCGGCTACTACGTGGACACCCGGTTGTTGGACACGCTCAGCAGCGAGTTGGGCGGGCGCAGCAGCTACGTGAAGCCAGGCGAAGGCATCGACGAAGCCATCGGCGATTTTTACGAACGAATCAGCACGCCCGTCCTCAGCGATGTGACCATCGATCTGCCCGGCATCCTCACCGACGACACCTATCCCTTCCCGCTGCCCGACCTCTTCGCCGGGGAACAACTGACGCTGGTCGGACGTTATCGCACAGGCGGGGACACAGCGGTCACGCTCAGCGGCTTTGTCAACGGCCAGAAGCGAAGCTTCACTTATCCCGACCGGCATCTGGTCGAGGCCGGCGGCGAACCGCATGTCGCGCGCTTGTGGGCCACCCGCAAGATCGGCACGTTGCTGGATCAAGTCCGCCGCCAGGGCGCTGATCAGGAACTCATCGACGCCATTGTCGACCTGAGCAAAACCTACGGCATCGTCACGCCCTACACCAGCTATCTGGTGATGGAACCGGACATGCCTGTGCCAGTGGTGCGGGGTACGCCCATTCCATGGCCTCCCCCCAGACCCATCCCCATGGAAACGCCTATGGAAATGCCCGCCGCCGAATCCAGCGCCGATGTAGTCATCAAAGAAGTTCAGGTCACGGTCGTGGTCGAGAAAGCGATGGAAGTCAGTGGCCAGGCCGCGGTCGGTGACAGCGAAACCCGGACGGCTTTGCGACTGGCCGAGCGAGCGCAGGAACACGAAGACGTGCGTTACGTGGCAGGCAAGACCTTCACCTTCCAGCAGTACGTCGTCACACCCGATGACGGAACAGAGGAGTTGTGGGTGGACAACAGCTACCGCGAGGCCGTGATGCCGCACACCATCCTCTTCGGCAGCGACGAATACTTCGAGTTGGCCGGGAGCCGCGATGTCGCACAATGGCTGGCGATCTCGCCCGAACTGATGCTGATGATCGAAGACAACGCTTACCGTATCACCACTGATCCCGCCCTCAGCCAGGATACTGCTCCCGAACCTCTTGCCTCACCCCAACCGACGCCTGCCCCGCCTGCAGCCGCAACCCAGACCTTTTGGGAATCGATCCTGGCCTGGCTGGAGCAGGTGTTTGCCTTCGCCAGGCGGGACTGACCGCATCGAAGCTTGATACTGGATAGCGGATTGGGTGGCGAAGCCACAACTGTCGTGTCATTGCGAGTCGGTTTGTGGCGAAGCAATCCCCAACGTCCATTCTCACATTCACCTTGGGGATTGCTTCGTCGCAGAAACCGCTCCTTGCAATGACAGTTAACGTACATCGACCCACTGTAAACGGATGGGGCTACTGAGCAGCGCCCGGTGCGGGCGGAGCGATGCCCCGGCAATTCCAAATACGGTAAAGCGCTTGGAATCATCGCGATGTTGTTGGTTGTCATGCGGGATGAGAATCGATTCGCCGCCGAGCATCAATCCTTCTATGCGGCATTCGATTGCTTCTGTAGCCTGCGCAAGCGCCTCGTCCAGCGTCTCTCCGGTGCTGAAACATCCGGGAATATCGGGCATGGTGACGCCGTAATCGCTGTCAGAGTCTTTATGAATGACGACGGGGTATCACATGGGCTTCTACGCCTTCTCCACCTTCACCGCACAAACCTTGTACTCCGGGATCTTGGCCACCGGATCGAGGGCGGGATTGGTGAGGAAGTTGGCGGCGGATTCAGCGAAATGGAAGGTGGTGAAGATCAGGCCGGGTTCCACGCGGTCGGTGATCTGGGCTTTGGCGATGATCTCGCCTCGTCGCGAAGCGACTTTCATCATGCCGTCGGCGTCGATGCCGGCCCGGGCCGCGTCTCGGGGATGGATTTCGACCAGGGCTTCGGGGTACATCGCCTCCAGTCCGGCCGCGCGGTGGGTCATCTCACCCGCGTGCCAGTGGTAGATGACGCGACCGGTGGTAAGCATAAGCGGGTAGTCGTCGTCAGGCAGTTCGTCCGGAGGCACGTGATCGACCGCGGCGAAGCGCCCCAGGCCGCGACTGAATTTGCTGACGTGCAGGATGGGCGTGCCGGGATGGTCGGGGCCAAGAACGGGCCAGTGCAAGGCTTCCCCGGCTTCCATGCGTTCCCAGGTGACGCCGGCGTAGATGGGCGTGAGCGCGTTGATCTCTTCTTCGACGTCGATGATTGAACGGTATTCCCAATCCGCGTAAGGGGCTTCGGGGTCGAGCGCGGTTGCGCCCAGGGCCAGCATCCGTTTCGCCAGTTGGATGACGATCTCATGATCGAGTCTGGCTTCACCGGGCGGGTTCACAGCCTTGCGCACGCGCTGGGCGCGGCGTTCGGTGTTGGTGAAGGAGCCTTCCTTTTCGGCAAACGCAGCCGCTGGGAAAATCACATCGGCGAATTGCGCGGTTTCGCTGAAGAAAAGTTCTTGCAAGACGATGAACTCGGTTTTTTGCAGGGAATGCCGCGTGTGGTTGAGATTGGGTTCACTGGTCATCGGATTTTCACCGATGATGTACAGGCAGCGCACATCGCCCGCTTCGGCGGCGTCCATCATCTCGGTGACGGTCAGACCCATGTAGTCGGGCAAGCCCACGCCCCATGCTTTCTCGAACTTCTCACGGGCGGCGGGATCGGTGACTCGTTGATAACCGGGGAAGACGTTCGGCAATCCGCCCATGTCGCAGGCGCCCTGCACGTTGTTTTGCCCGCGCAAGGGGTTGACGCCGCTACCGGGAACGCCTATATTGCCCAGCATCATTTGCAGATTAGCGCAGCTCATCACATTGGCCACGCCGGTGGTGTGCTGCGTGATGCCCATGGCATAAAGCAGCGCCCCGGGCCGGTTTTCTGCCATCATGGTGGCGGCCAATACGATGTCTTCGGCTGGCACGCCGGTGATCTCGCTGGCTACTTCCGGCGTGTATTTTTCGACAATCGCCTTGACATCCTCGAAATTTTCGGTGCGTTCGCGGATGAAGTCGTCATCCTGCCAGTTTTCGCGCAAGATCACGTGCATGAGGCCGTTGAGCAGGGCGATGTCGGTGCCGGGTTTGTGGCGCAGATGCAGATCGGCGTAATCGGCAATGTCAATGCGCCGGGGGTCGGCCACGATCAGCTTGGCCCCGCGATGGCGTTTGGCCCGTCGGATTTTCGTGCCGATGACGGGATGGTTCTCGGTGGTGTTGGAGCCGATGATGAAGATGCACTGACTCTCTTCGGCGATGTCCTGGATCGAGTTGGTCATCGCGCCGCTTCCGAATGCAGTCACCAGACCGGTGACGGTGCTGGAGTGTCACAACCGGGCGCAGTGGTCGATACTGTGCGTTGCCAGCATCTGTCTTGTGAATTTGTTGAAGATGTAGTTTTCCTCGTTGGTGCATTTCGCCGAGGCCAATACGGCGAAGGCGTCTCCCCCGTAATCCTTTTTGACCTGGGTGAATTTTCCGGCGACGGTGTCGAGAGCGGTGTCCCAGTCGGTTTGGACGAAGGTGTCGGGAAGAATTGCGGATTGCGGGATTGCGGGCGACCGATGGTCGCTTGCGGAATGGCCGTTGCCGGAGGCGCGTTGATGGGTGAGGCTGGCGCGGCGTTGTTGGGCTTCGGTGAACACCGCCCACTCGCCATTTTTAACCCGCTCCGCCACTGTTGCTGGGTCCAACCATTTGGCTCGCACCATCGGCCGCGTGAGACGGTCTGGGTGATGGACAAAGTCGTAGCCATAACGACCCTTGACGCACAAGGCCATGCCGTTGACGGGGGCGTCTTGGGCGCTGGTGACCTTGGTGATTTTGTCGTTGCGCACGTTCAGGTCGAAGTTGCAACCCACGCCACAGAAGGAGCAAGTCGTGCGTACTTTCTCGACTTGGTTGACGCGTCCCAGCCCCAGGCTCATCTTGTCTTGTAACGCCCCGACCGGGCAATAGGCTACGCAAGCGCCGCAGCTCTCACAGCCCGCATCCAGCATCAGTTGGTCGGCCCCGGCCACCAGCTTGGTCTCGAACCCGCGGTAAGCAAAGCTCCAGATGTCCCGGTTCTGGATTTCGTTGCAGGCGCGGATGCAGCGGCCACAGACGATGCACTTGTTGCGGTCGATGAAGATGAAGGGGTTGGGGTCGGGATCGAGCTCCCACTGGTGTCGCTTGCCGTTGTGGTCGGGCCAGGGAACCTGGTAGTCGTAGACCAAGTCTTGCAGCTCGCAGTCGCCGGCCACTTCGCAGGTCATACACTCGTTGGGATGGTCGGTGAGCAGCATTTCCAGTGTAAATTTGCGGCTGGCGACCGCCGCATCGCTCATCGTGTTGACAACCATGCCCTCGCCGGCGGGGGTGGTGCAGGCGGTTTGCAGGGCCCGCGCGCCCTCCACCGAGACCACGCACATGCGGCAAGCGCCGACATCGGTCAGGTCGGGATGATGACAGAGGGTGGGGATTTCGATCCCGGCCGCTTGTGCGGCTTCGAGGATGGTAGCGCCGTCCGGAGCGGTGATGACTTTGTTGTTGATGGTGAGGTTGATGGACATGGGACTTATCCTTTTCTGGTACTGGGGTATTGGGTATTCGATATTGGGTATTCGGCGGAATTCGGACAAAATATCCAATACCTAGTATCCAATATCAATGAAGAATTTCGCACCCAGGCGGCTTGGGCCAGGGGTCGCTGATGGCGGCTTCGGCGTTTTCGGGCAGGTAATCGGCGCAGCGC
>DUEF01000128.1 GCA_011176555.1 Caldilineae bacterium | reverse complement strand
GATGGCGATGGTTTCCAGTTGCACGCCTTCCTCCGCGGCCAGGGCCATGAGCGCCTCGCGGCGGCCGGGGAAGTTCGTGCGGTCGGGTGCGTGCAGGAGAAAGATGGCGTTGGGATCGTGCAGTAGGGGCCGGGTGCGGCCGGCGAAGCCATCGTCGGGCGCATCGTAACGGTCGTAGCCGAAGTATTCGATGGGATTGACCTCGCCGCGTGAGATCAGGATAATGGGAGCGTCAAAGCCCCAGTCCAGGGCGTAGGGGCTGCGGATGCCCTGCTCCAGTAGGGTTTCGGTCAGGCGGTAGGAGGCGTCGGAGTGGTCGGCGTAACCGCCGCTGGCGGAGAGGGCCTGATGGTAGTTCACATCCGCGCGGATGCTACTGGCCGTTAGCAGCAAGGCGAAAAGGAGGGTGAAGATGGCGGCCGGTCGCAACGAGAATTGCCGGAAGAGCAGCGACCAGGCTGTGGCCGCGCCCAGCGCCAGGAAGGGCGAGAACAGAGCGAGGTGGGTGTACCACAGGGCGGTCGGGGTCAGCGGCGTTTGCAGGAGCAAGAGCAGGGCATAGGCGTAGAAGAACAACGCCCGCAGGGCGTGAGCGCGCTGGCGGGGGTCATGGCGACGCCAGATCAGCACAGCCAGGATGATGGGTAAGCCCAGCAGCCACGCCGGTCTGGCCAGCGTATCGACGAAGGCCCCGCCCAAGTACCAAAAGTGGTCGCCTTGCAAAAAATCACCGAGTTGTCCCCAACGGATGGTGAGGTTCGCCAGGTAAGCGCTGTTCTCGACGCCGTAGTACGATTGATTGAGCGTGCCCAGGAAGTGCGCAACGGTGGCGCCGGTCTGGAAGTTGAAAAGCAGGAAGGGGCTGAGTCCAAGCAAGAAGGTTGCCAGGGTGATGAGCAGGGCGCGGGGTCGCAGCAATTGGCGGGGGCTGAACCCGGCCGCTGGCGCTAGCTCGACCTTTTGGCGCAGCACCCAGACCACCGGCGCTAACACGACCGTCGCCACCAGCGGCCACAACATGATGAATTTCGCCCACAGCCCCAGCCCGGCCAGAAAAGCGGTCAGCCACCACCAGCCCAGGTTGCCGGTGCGGGCCAGCCGCCACAGCGCCAGGAGAATGGCCAGACTGAAAGCAATGGTGGTGTTGGTGACGTAAATGCCCTGGCGGCTGAAAAAAACGAACGACGGCTGCACCGCCAGGAGCAACGCCGCCAGGAAGGCGGCTCGCAGCCCCGCCACTTCCCTGGCCAGCAGATAAGTCAATCCCAGAATGATGACCCCAACAGAAATCGACCAGAGCCGCATGGCGCTGACGCTGATGCCGCCAATCTTGAAGAAAAGCAGCAGTCCATAGGTGTTGAGCGCGCCCACGTAATCGACGATCATCAAGGGCAGGCGCTGGCCGAACAGCGTCACCACGGCATCGCGGTGCGCTTCGACCGGGAGCCCGCGCAGGAGTTGCACCGCGGCTTTCGCTTCCACGGCTTCGTCGTAATTGGGGCCAGGAAGATGGATCTGGTAGAGGGTTAGGGTGAGAAAGAGGGCGAGGGGAACCAGAAAGGCGGCCAGGACGAGGATTCGGCGGGGCCGCTTTTGAGCGGTGGCCTGAGAAGGGGGAGAGGATGACACGGTGCGGAATTTCGCCTCAGCGCGCGATCAATTCGATCCCCGAGGCCTGGCTGCGGTAGTTGTGTCCGCTGGCGTAAATGCGAATGCTGGTGACGGTCTGGGGGCGGGGGAAGGTGGGGCTATTCAGAAAATCGGGGGATTCGTACTCGTACCAGACAAAACTGGGGATTTTCTCGCCATCTCGTATGGGCCAGTTGGCCACCGGATCGACTATGTAGAAACCGTACGTCCAGAACTGCGGTTTGCCGTACACGTCGATGAAGTCGATGCGCACCATGAGCGGGAATTCGGAGGATTGGATGCCGCCCCCTGGCAGGCTCTGGTTGATGAGGCGGGCGTCCATGCGCAAGATCAGGCTGTCATAGTCCAGGACATCGGCGTCGATCATCTGAGTGATACCCGTTTCGGTATGAATGCCTTCCTCGCCTTCCCGCACAAAGTAGGCCGCTTGACGTCCGCCGCTGTTGACAATGCTCACCTCGCCATACGTGACGTTGCTGGTGTCAGCAGCATCGACCACTTTCTCGATAGCCCACGTCGGTTCCAGGGGTTGGGAAAAATCGCCGTTGGCGACCAGGTTTTTGGAACTAGCCTGAGGATCGCTGGGCGGTTCGCCCAGGGCGACCGTGCTCTGGCGGCCAGCATTGAGCACGACCATGCGGCCCCGGGCCACGACTTCCACTTCGCCGCTGCGGGCGTTGACGACGGTGCTGTCATTGCCAACGGCGATGGCGGCGCTACCATTGCGCAGGCGCACGGTGCTGTGGGGCGTAGTGATCGTGATGTACAGCGTAGCGCCATCATCGGCGCTGCCTGTGACGCGGGCGCGGCCGACATGCAAATCGAAATTGGCGTAATCGGGATTATCGCTCACGCTAAAACGGGGCGTGTGCGCCTGTTCCAACGATAGTTCGCTGTTGCTACGCAATTGGATGGTGGCCAGGCTGTCGTTGGGCGCCCCCGGCGCGTAGATGGAGACGTTGGCGCGGGAAGTGTCATCCGTGCGGATGGTGTCCCCCTCCTGCATGTCTATGGTCTCAATGACTGCGATGGCTGCTTCGGAATCAGACCTCACCACGAGGGTTGTGCCGCGAATGCCCTCGACCCGCACTGGCAACGGCTCCGTGGCGTTCCGCAGATACCAATTGAGGGTGAGCGGGATGCCCACCAGCAAGATCACAAAGATGCCAAAAGCGATCCACAACAAAATCCACGCCTGTCGACCTACGTTTTCGTAGGATTTGGCGACGGATTGCCCTGCGAGCTTACTGTTTCGTTCGACAAGTGTCATAAGTGATAAGAGGTAGGCCGGTAGACCGGTAGACCCGGGCGGTCCTCCCCGGTTTCCCGATTTTCCAGCCTATGCAATACGAAAGTGTGAAAACGAACCGGTTGGGGCCTGCCAGGTGACATCGACCCGATCGACGCGGGACATAGACGGGCCTTCGTGGAGGAGGTCAAGCAATGTCTGTAACGCAGTTTTGGGGCCTTCGGCGACGACATCGACACATCGCGAGGGAAAATACACGTTGCGTACGGTTCCTGTCAGATTTAGGGCCTGGGCGCGATGGAGGACAAAGGCGCGGAACCCGACGCCTTGCACTCGTCCGTAAATCTTAGCCTGGAGACGCTGCATTTTCAAGTTTTCTGATCCTGAAGATGGGCGGCGCGGGCCTTTTTGAGCCAGGTGGCGGCGTCGCGGTCGGTGGGGCGGGCGCGCAGCGCGGCCTGGAACCACTCGGCGGCCAGGGGCCAGGCTTTTTGTTCGGCGTAGATCAGGCCGATGTTGTAATGGGCGCTGGGCGCGACCGGATCGAGGGCGATGGCCTTTTCGTAAGCGGCGATCGCCTGATCCTGGCGGGTGCGGGAGGAGAGTTCGAGACGGCCGAGATAGGCGGCGGCCAGGTTGAGCCAGAGCCGGGCGTTATCGGGATGTTGCTCAACGGCTTTTTCCAGAAAGCCCACGGCTTTGCTCCATTTGTTGGCCATCACCAGCGCCCCGCCCAGGGTGATGGCGATGTCGGGATCGTCCGGGAGCAGGGCGTGCGCTTCCTGCAATGGCGCCAGCGCTTCGGCCGGGCGTCGAGCGTGAAGCAGGCGCGCGCCTTCGTTCAGCAAGCGATTGGCTTTCTGGAGCGTATCCTGATCGGGAGTAGATGAATCGGGATGGGGTGGGGGGATGGGAGGGGATGGCATGTGAAGTGGCGGCAGATGGACGTAGTAAGTGTGTACAGATTACCGGGTTTTCGGCTTGCGATACCAGATATTTGGATATTCGCTATTGGTTTCCTGACCAGATGACCTCAATATCCAGTATCCAATACCAAGGTAAGAGGCCGTCGTTGACGGTGACTTGGGAAATCAGGTCAGCCACAACAACAGCGCCGGCAGGGTGATGATGCTGGCGATGGTCGTGGCGAAAACGGAACCGGCGACGAAGTCGGGCGTGGTCTCGAATTCGTTGCTGAGCACGATGGCGTTGACGGCGGTTGGCATGGAGCCTTGCATGATGGCCGCCGAGTAGGCGACGCCCGTGAGACCGACCAGGCGGGCGAGCAGAATGGCGAAAGCGGGGCCGCCGAGCATGCGCAAGGTCGTTAGGCGGGAAACAGAACGCAGATTGGTGCGGAAGTTGACCTGCGCCAGGGCCATGCCTAAAACGATGAGGAAAACAGGGATGGCGGAGCGTCCGGCCAATTCGATCATATCGAACAATGAGCCGGTGGGAGCTACGCCGCTGAAGCGACTGAGAAAGCCGAGGGCCATTGCCCAAATGATGGGGGTGGCCAGGGTGCGTTGCAGGGCGAGTCGTCCGCCATCATGGCCACGCGCCAACAAGTAGATGCTGATGGTGCTGCCGACCAGGGAGTTGAACATGAACAGAATCAGAGCGTAGCCAAAGCCCTCGGGGCCGAAAGCGAAAAGGTTGAGGGGCAGGCCATAGTTGCCGTTGTTCAGGAGGATGGCGCAGAGGATGAAAGCGCTGCCCAGGCCGCTGCCGTAGCGCCACCTGCGGGCCAACAAAAAGGCGAGAACGCCCATCGTGGCCATGTGGAGCCCGGCAAAAGCGAGGCTGCGCCACGCTGTGTCGAGATCGAAATCCAGCGTGAGAATTGATGTGTAAACCAGGCAGGGGGCGAGGGTGTAAAAGACGATGCGACTGATGCTGCGCACATCGACTACTAACCGTTTGCGTAGCAAGAAACCGGCCGCCACCATCAGGGCGATGGGCGCGAGCACCTGCAACAAAACCTGGCCCAGCGAGGGCAGGAAGCCAGCGGCGCTCATTCCCACCACTCATCTCTGGCATCGAGCAGTTGGCGTAGCTCCGACTCCAGGGGATCCTCGTAGAGGTCATCATCCAGCTCAAACTCGTCGTCGATGCCAAGCACTTCGTTGATGAGCTCGAAAACGCCGACATCGTCGAGAGAGAGCTCCTCCAGCGCGGCCTCGGCTGCGAAGACGATCGCCTCGTCATCCCATTCGGTGGCGGCTTCGAGGGCCTGGCGCGCTTCATCGCCACCGATCTGCCCTAAGGCGGTCAGGGCTTCTATCCGCACCTCGCTGTCCGTTTCGACGGCAATCAATTGAATGATTCTCGGAACCGCGGGGCGGGCTTCCAACTCCCCCAGTGCACGCACTGCTTCCAGGCGAATGGCGGCGTCAGCGTGGCCGAGCTCAGGCAGCAGGAAGGGAACCCAGCGCGGATCGGCGTTTCGTCCCATGGCGTAGAGGGCGCTGACGCGCATGGTCTCATCGCCATTGTAGAGGGCATTCTCGATCAGGCGGGTGACATTCGGCTGTCCGGAAGCAGCGATGCCCTCCAGCGCCCGCCGACGCACGTGAATATGCTCTGAAGGATTATGAAAGCAATCCCACAACGATTGGCAGGCTTCGTTTGCGTGTTCGTCCGCGAGATCGCCGGTTTCTCCGAGGTAGACGAATCGCCCAAGCGCCAGCGCCGCGGCTGCTCGCACATCCACGGCCTCATCCTGTTGGAGCAAGCGCTGGAGGCGGGGGATAAGCTGGGGGTGTTCGTGCTCCCACAGGCCTTCGAGCGATAGCGTGCGCACAATGGGATCGTCGTCTTCCAGCGTCCAGGTGAAAATCGCGCGGTAATCGTACTCGATCCAGTTTTCGGCCAGGTCCAATAAAGTGGTGAGCAATTCCCGTTGGCGGGTGGCGGAGTAGCCGCGCCAGGCGATTTGAAATTGCGCCAGTTCGGGGGCGTTGAGGTCGGATAGATTGCTCAATGCCTGGATGTCTATCGGTTCGTTTTCGTCACCGATGGCGTTGAGCAGGGTTGTGAGCTTTCGGGTCATGGGTGGAGTGAAGGCTAAGGATTAAAGATTAAGGAGCTGGGTATTGGGGATTTGGAATACCCAATATCCACGAGATTCAATTCCAATAGAAGCGCCGTCTCTCGCTGGGGGGTGAGACGGGGGCGATGTTGGTGACTTCGTCACCGTCGCGGGTGATCGAGGCGGCCTGGACGTACCAGACGAAGGCGCGGCCATGGGCCTGAGATCCCAGATCGAATAGCCAATTGGCCTTGCGTAAATCATACTCGGTTGCATGCCCCATTGGTTCGTTGAAGCGCCACTCAACCGTATCGGGGCCCGATACCGTACCTACGTACAGGACGTTTTCGATTCCAGCAGGAAGTCCGCCCGAATTTTGCCATTCCAGGACGATGAATGCGTCTTTCCCTCCTCCGAAGGGCGTTTCATCGCCAGGGCTAACCAAAATCGGAGCAGACAGGGCGATGCTGGGCGTGGCTGTGGGTTTGGGGGTGGGGGTGCGCGTGGGCGGCCGGGGTGT